>JBBAQJ010000058.1:0-7881 GCA_040400365.1 Polynucleobacter sp.
GGAACAATCAATGCGGCAAGGCGTTATTTGCACCACGCAAAGTTACCTTGGAACATTTTAGGTCCAGCCATCATTGCTGGATTTATTGGGGCGCTATTAGGCGCATTGGCAGTTAGTGTTTTTCCTCCCGAGCCCCTGCGAAAGGCTTTGCCATTTATGTTGGCGATCTTACTCGCCTACACTTGGTTTGCTCCGAACATGGGGCTTGAGAATCGGCCCGCTCACAAAATAGGCCGCCATGAGGTCCCCAAGGCGGTGGCCATGGGGCTGGTCATAGGGTTCTATGATGGGTTCTTTGGCCCGGCAACCGGAAGCTTTTTTCTGTTTGCTTTTGTTCGAATCTTTTACTTTGACTTTTTGCACGCTTCTGCGGCGACCAAATTGGTTAATGTCACCACCAACCTGGCCACCATCATCATGCTTACAAGCCTCGGCTTTATTGATTGGCCCCTTGGCTTAAGCCTAATGGTGGCCAATATTCTTGGTAGCCAAGTGGGGAGCATGTTGGCAATTGCACATGGCAGCCAATTTGTTCGGAAAATATTCTTAATTGTGGTGCTGGCCCTCATTACTCGATCAGCCTATTCAGCATTTTTTTCTAATTAAATCAATAACTTGTCTTCTTAAGGCACAGCCAGCCCCCAGATTGTTTCACGTGAAACAGTAAAAATGCTATGATCAACGCCCTAATTGGGTAAATCCATGCTTTATTTCAAGAAATTTGATGTGATTGTGGTCGGCGGCGGTCATGCTGGTACCGAAGCCGCGCTCGCCTCTGCTCGCAGGGGATCAAATACCCTTTTAATAACCCACAGTATTGAAACGCTGGGAGCAATGAGTTGTAATCCGTCAATTGGGGGTATTGGTAAAGGCCACCTAGTGAAGGAAATCGACGCCTTGGGCGGTGCTATGGCCGCCGCAACCGACGAGGCCGGCATTCAATTTCGAATTTTGAATTCAAGCAAGGGCCCAGCGGTTCGTGCAACGCGGGCGCAGGGCGATCGCATTCTATATAAAGCCGCGATTCGTCGGCGCCTCGAGAACCAAGTAAATCTCACCCTATTTCAGGCGGCTGTTGATGATTTAATTGTTGTTGGAGATCGGGTTCGGGGGGTTAGAACCCAAAGCGGCCTTCAGTTTGAAGGAAAAAGCGTTGTATTAACCGCGGGTACCTTTTTGGATGGAAAAATTCATATTGGTCTAATGAACCATAGCGGTGGCCGTGCCGGAGACCCTGCCGCAACCACCCTGTCGGCTCGCCTAAAAGAGCTTAAATTGCCTCAGGGACGCCTAAAAACCGGCACTCCGCCCCGCATTGATGGCAGGACCATTAACTTCTCTGTGATGCAAGAGCAGGCTGGTGATCTAGACCCCATTCCATGCTTTTCATTTATGGGTAGACCCGAACAGCACCCTCCTCAGGTGCCATGTTGGATCACCCATACCAATAGCCAGACCCATGACATCATTCGTTCCGGATTGGACCGTTCGCCCATGTATACGGGGTTGATTGAGGGGGTCGGCCCACGCTACTGCCCTTCCATTGAGGACAAAATCCATCGCTTTGCTGCCAAAGAGAGCCACCAAATCTTCCTTGAGCCGGAGGGCTTAACAACCAATGAGTTTTATCCCAATGGAATTTCAACCAGCCTGCCGTTTGATGTTCAAATGGCCCTGGTCCACAGCATTCGCGGGCTTGAGGGCGCCGATATCGTTCGCCCAGGATATGCCATTGAGTATGATTATTTCGACCCGCGGCAGCTAAAGCACAGCCTAGAAACTAAGGCGATTAGCGGTTTATTTTTTGCTGGGCAGATTAATGGAACAACGGGCTATGAAGAGGCCGCGGCCCAGGGCTTGTTAGCCGGTATCAATGCAAGTTTGTCCGCGGAAGGCCGGGAGCCCTGGCTGCCAAAAAGAAGCGAGTCATACATTGGCGTTTTGGTTGACGATTTAATTACAAGGGGTGTTCAAGAGCCCTATCGAATGTTCACCAGTCGCGCCGAGTATCGTTTAAGTTTGCGCGAGGATAATGCCGATGCAAGACTTACTGAAATTGGACGGAGCCTTGATCTCGTGGGCGATGAGCAGTGGGAGTTTTTTCAACGAAAGCAGGAGCATGTTTCACGTGAAACATTGCGCCTGCGCTCCTTCCGGGTTGGCCCAAAACATCACACCGCTCACCAGCTGGAGGCGTTTCTAGGTCAAGCTTTGGCACACGAGTGCAGCTTGGCGGAGGTCTTAAGACGCCCTGAGGTTGACTACCGCTCTCTGATTTGGGTTGATCCTGTTTTTGCGCAGGACTCCCCAAGTCTCGAAGACCCTCACCTAGAGCGTCAGGTTTTTGACCAAGTAGAGGTTTCGATTAAATATGAGGGCTATATAGAGCGGCAACGAATTGAAATCGAGCGCCATGAGCATTACGAAACCCTTCGTTTGCCTGGGGATTTGGACTATTCCTTGGTTAAGGGCCTCTCGGTTGAGGTTTGGCAAAAGCTAAATTTGCATCAACCTGAAACCCTGGGCCAAGCATCACGTATTTCAGGGGTAACGCCCGCCGCCATCTCATTACTTTTGGTCCACTTAAAAAAGGGTATTGGCAAAACCCAATTATTGTCATGAGTCTTGAGGTTGATGGGGGCCTAAGAGCGGCCGGCTTGTCCCCCGACGAGGCTGCTGCAATGCAATATTTTTTAGGTGAGCTGCTACGCTGGAATCGGGTCCATAATCTAACCGCGATTGATGAGACTGAGGCGGCATTTCATCTGCATCTGATTGATTCAATTGTTGTTTTGCCGATCTTGCAGCGGTATTTGCAAACGCCCTCGCGGGTCAAAGAGGCACCGATTCAAATTGCTGATTTGGGGTCGGGGGGCGGCCTACCAGGCATTCCGTTGGCCATTCTTCAGCCCACCTGGTTTTTTAGTCTAATTGAGGCGAGCAAGAAAAAGGCTGCTTTTCTGCAACATGTTCGTGGTGGCTTGGGCCTTAGTCATCTTCAGGTTATGTCAAGTCGAGTTGAGAATGTCGCCAAAACCCATCGGGCATTTTTTGATGCCATTACTGCAAGAGCATTTACGCGCCTTAATAGGCTGCTTGATCTATCGGCCCCTTTATTAAAATCATCCGGTTTTGTGTTTGCGATGAAGAGTCAACAAAGCGAAGAAGAAATTTCAGAGGTATCGAGCAAAGACTGGACGCTTCTTGAAGAGTGCGAGCTCTCTTTGCCTGGGCAGGCGCTTGATCGCCGACTCTTAGTTTTTCAATACCAATAATCAATATTATGGCCAAAACATTCTGCATTGCAAATCAAAAGGGTGGGGTGGGAAAAACAACCACCGCAGTTAATTTAGCTGCCGGGTTGGTTGCTCAAAGACAGCGAGTGCTTTTGGTGGATTTGGACCCCCAGGGAAACGCAACTATGGGTTCGGGTATTGATAAGTCGACGATCAACAGCGGCGTTTATCAGGTGTTGATTGGGATTGCCTCCGCAAGTGAGGCAATCCAGCTTGCATCAGAATCCGGCTATAGCGTTTTGCCTGCAAATCGAGAATTGGCCGGCGCCGAAGTTGAGTTGGTTGATTTGGAGGGTCGCGAGGCAAGACTAAAAAATGCACTAAATGAGGTTGCAAACCAATACGATTTCATATTAATTGATTGCCCGCCCGCACTGTCTTTATTAACCCTCAATGGTCTATGTGCAGCGAATGGCGTAGTGGTCCCCATGCAGTGTGAATACTTTGCCCTAGAGGGGCTGTCTGATTTAGTTAATACCATCAAACAAGTGCATGCCAACTTAAATCCAGACTTAAAAATCATTGGGCTTCTGAGGGTCATGTTCGATACCCGAGTTACCTTACAACAACAGGTTTCCGAACAGCTCAATACGCACTTTGGCGACAAAGTGTTTAAAACAATTATTCCGCGCAATGTACGCTTAGCTGAAGCCCCCTCGTTTGGTTTGCCAGGCGTAATTTTTGACAAATCATCTCGAGGCGCACAGGCCTATATTGAGTTTGCGGGTGAAATGGTTCAACGAATTAAAACGATGTAGGTGAATGATGAGTGCAAATAAAAAAAAGGGATTGGGGCGTGGCCTCGACGCATTATTGAGTGCCAGTAGCAAGGCAGATAAAGCAGGCTTCGTTGCTGATAAGGTGTTGCAGTCGCTACCGCTGCAGCGTTTGCAAGCGGGCAAATACCAGCCTCGCACGATCATGGCCGATGAGCCCCTTAAAGAATTGGCCGATAGCATTCGAGAGCGCGGTGTGATGCAGCCCCTTTTGGTTCGTGAAATTGAAGATGAACGGTACGAGATTATTGCGGGCGAACGACGTTTTCGAGCCGCAACACTCGCGGGTCTTGATGAGGTGCCCGTGCGAATCTTGGAGGTCGACGATCAGGCCGCCGCCGCGATTGCTCTGATTGAGAATATGCAGCGGGAGGACCTAAATCCGCTTGAAGAGTCTCGTGGACTATCTCGTCTGATTCATGAATTTAGCTTTACTCATGAGCAGGCCGCAAAGGCTGTGGGCAAATCGAGGAGCGCCATTACCAATCTGCTTCGCTTATCGCAACTTTCAGGCGCGGTTCAAGCAATGCTTTTATCTGGCGATTTGGATATGGGCCATGCAAGGGCACTTTTGACCCTGCCAGGCGCAAGTCAAGTTACCTTGGCCCAAAAAATTATTGCCCAAGGCCTCTCGGTTCGCGAGGCAGAGCGATTGGCGAGTTCGGCAGCCCTGGCAGCTGGCGATCTATCTCGCAAGGCCTCAGCAAAAGGAAAATCAAGGCACTCGATTAGCCAAGACCAAGATTACAAGCGCCTTGCTCAAACCTTGGCTGATTTAGTTGGTCTGGAAGCAGTTTTTAAAACCAACAAGAAGGGCGGGGAGCTGCGTTTTTACTTTAGCCACTTTGATGAGCTTGATTCTCTATTAAAAAAATTGGAAATTACCGACCATTCCTAATAAAAGTGTCTAAATTAATTGATATTTTCTAGGGTAAATACTAAAATATTGAGGCTTAATTGATTCCCAAAAAAAATCAATCAGCGCCATCGCAATCTTGGGATGTGCTTGACGAGCAGGAAAATGCTTTCAAGGTGTACTCCAGGGAAGAAATGGATGCTCTGAAAAGGGCGAACCGAAAGGCTTTCTTCTCTTTGTCGCCCTGGGCAATTATTGGCCTTCAAGTAGCAACAACGCTTGCAATGGCAGTGGTTTGGTCTGTTTTTGCGAACCCACAAGAGTTGAGGCTTAGTTTTTTTTCAGCTCTTTTGGGCGGATTTATTGGATTTTTCCCTGCGACGCTGTTTGCGCTCCGTTTGAGCGTTAGCAGAAGGCAAAAAAATCAGAATCCTGGGAGTCTGTTAGCAGCAGTTGTTTCTGGCGAATTCTTAAAGATTGTCGTTACGATTGCGTTGTTTGTGTGGGTTGCTTTGAGCATCCCAGATCTGCAGTGGATACCGTTGCTGATCACTTACTTAGTCACACTTAAGTGTTATTTGCTTGCGTGGCTTTGGCGGTGAGCAGCTTTTTTAGTAACAATAGGAATTGCTAAACGATGGCAAGCGCAGCGCACGGGGCTTCAAGCGAACCCTTAACACCAACAGCATACATTGCTGAGCATTTGCAAAATCTGAATAATATTGGCGGCGCCCAGTCGTCAATTATTGACTTCAATGTAATTAATCTTGATACGCTTTTTTGGACCCTGATCATGGGACTCTTAGCGGTCGGTTTTTTATTCATTGCAGCAAAACGCGCCACACCCGGTGTTCCGGGTCGATTTCAGGCCTTAGTCGAGATGTTAGTTGAAATGGTTGAGACTCAATCCAAAAGCATTGTGCATGGTGACCGAAGCTATATCGCCCCTCTCGCCCTTTTTGTTTTTTGCTGGATTGTGCTTCTCAACACCCTTGATTTGATTCCCGTTGATTGGGTTGTCGGAGTCAATCACTTCCTGGAAAACTTTGGTATCCATGTTCCTCATCATAAGTTGGTACCAACCACCGACTTAAATGCAACCTTAGGAATGTCGTTCGCTGTTCTTCTTCTGGTTTTCTTTTACAGCTTCAAAATAAAAGGCATTGGTGGCTTTGTGCACGAGCTTTTATCGGCCCCATTTGGAGCCAAATGGTATTTGGCCCCCTTTAATTTGATTTTGAACATTATTGAGTACATTGCAAAAGGCGTATCTTTGGGGATGCGGTTGTTTGGAAACATGTACGCGGGCGAATTGATTTTCTTATTAATTGCTCTGCTAGGGAGTATTTGGACGTTTAGTTTGGACCTGAGTGTTTTTGGTTTAGTTGGACACGTGATTGCTGGGTCTGCCTGGGCCATCTTTCATATTTTGGTCATTCTTTTGCAGGCTTTTATTTTTATGATGTTGACATTGGTCTACATTGGTCAGGCACATAGCCATCATTAATTTTTATTTTTTACACACTTAAACTTTAGGAGTTAACAACATGCAAGAATTTCTCGCAAACATTCAAGGCCTTACTGCAATCGGTATTGGTTTGATCATTGGCCTTGGCGCATTAGGCGCTTGTTTGGGTATTGGATTGATGGGCGGAAAGTTCATTGAGGGCGCTGCACGTCAACCTGAGTTGATGAATGAACTTCAAACCAAAATGTTCTTATTGGCTGGTCTGATTGACGCGGCCTTCCTCATCGGCGTTGGTGTTGCGATGTTGTTCGCATTTGCCAACCCATTGCTTGCTGTTATTAAGTAATTTAGTTGTGGGTCGATGACCCATCACTGCAACAAGTTTTGAAAGGAATATCGTGAATTTAAACGCGACTTTATTCGCGCAAATGATCGTTTTCTTCGTCTTATGGTGGGTCGTGGCGCGATTTGTGTGGCCCCCATTGGTGAAAGCGCTCGATGAGCGGGCCTCTAAAGTGGCAGAAGGTCTTGCTGCAGCTGAGCGGGGAAAATTAGATCTTGAGAGTGCGACGAAAAAGGCAGAAGAGGCAATGAGTTCCGCTCGCCAAGAAAGTATTCAGCGTGTTGCGGAAGCTGAAAAGCGCGCTCAATTGGCGGCTGAGGAAATTAAAGCAAATGCCCAAGCGGAAGCCGCACGAATTATTGCGCAGGCTAAGGCTGACGCAGAGCAACAAGTTGGCAAGGCTCGCGACGAACTGCGCCATCAGGTCGCCAGTTTGGCCGTCAGGGGCGCGGAGCAAATTTTGCGACGCGAGGTTGATCCTAAGGCGCATGCGGCATTGCTTGACCAACTAAAGGCAGAACTATAAATGGCTGACATTGCCACTATTGCCCGCCCTTATGCTGAGGCCTTGTTTACAAGTGCCAAGCCAAATGATTTGTCATCATGGGAAAAGCAGCTCGATGAGCTTGCCAGATATTTGGAAAACAACGAGCTTCTAACGCTCGTCAGTAATCCAAAATTAGGTGCCGACGATCTTGCCAAGTTGGTTTTGAGTTTTCTTAAATCAAAGCCCGATGAGTCAATGAGTGCCTTTATTAAGCTTTTGGCCAATAATCATCGCCTGATCGTCTTGCCTGAGATTGCTAAGCAATTTACGGCGATGAAGAACAAAAGCGAGGGCGCCGCAGAAGCCCTCATTACCTCAGCCTTCCCTCTCGAGGGCGCTGCTTTGAATGATTTACTTGTTTCCCTAAAAAAACGTTTTGGTGGAAAAGAATTACGACCAACGGTAGTGATCAATCCTAATTTAATTGGCGGCGTACGCGTCCAAGTGGGCGACGAGGTTTTGGATGGCTCCGTAAGAGCACAACTTGGCCACTTGCACGATCGGTTGATTGCTTAACGCAGGGACTTATTAAGAATATTCGATTTATATCTAGGAGTAATTAATGCAACTAAACCCTTCCGAGATCAGCGAACTG
>JBBAQJ010000059.1:0-7838 GCA_040400365.1 Polynucleobacter sp.
TTCCAGCCGAGCGCTTGATGCTTTTATCAACGAATCACCGTCATCCCGAACAGATCAACCGGATTGAACAACGAGATAGATACGGCTATTGGGAGTCCTATCACGACTCCGAGGAAGTCTTTTATTCTCACGTCTCCACCTTCAAAGGTCTTGAGCGAAGTGCAGTGGTGGTTGCGATTGATGGTTGGAAAGATCCAGAGACCGCTCGGGAAGCGTTGTATGTAGCGATAACTCGAGCTCGGGATGCCCTGGTACTGGTTGGGGACATAGCCGATATCAGAATCAAATTCGGCAATGATTTCGCCGATTACCTCGAAGAACGAGTCTGGGAAGTAACTTTCGAAAATTAAGTAGCGACACAAAATTTCGTTGGTTTTTTATCTAAAAGCGGTAACGAAACCACGATTTAACAATTTTGGTGCAATTTTTAGGGTGCAAACTCAATTGGGGCTTGGCTACACTCGCCATCACCAAAACGACAACGTTAGGAGCGTACAAATCGGTTGACGGGCTCGCAGGGAGCCGAATCGACTAGTACAAAAAAATCATGGCAACGACGCCTCACAAACAAACATATTTAAAACTACCAACGGCCGCAGAGCCATTAAACAAAGATCGAATTGCCGAATTATTGGCAGCTGAATGGGAAACCTTCAAGAAATCTACCCCTGGCTCTGGTGAAGAAAATGCCCGAGCCGCAAAAACTATGCCACTCGGGGTTGCATCTTCTTTCCAACACTGGGATCCGTATCCACTTCACATCAAAAGTGCTAAAGGCGCTTGGATGACAGACATGGATGGAAACCAAC
Source organism: Polynucleobacter sp. (assembly GCA_040400365.1). Classification (GTDB taxonomy): domain Bacteria; phylum Pseudomonadota; class Gammaproteobacteria; order Burkholderiales; family Burkholderiaceae; genus Polynucleobacter. Next base: position 810 of record JBBAQJ010000059.1, read on the forward strand.
TCATTGATTACTCAATGGGATTTGGCGCCATGTTGGTGGGTCACCTTCACCCAGTGGTGATGGAAAAAGTTAAAGCCGCCATGGAATTCGGCACGATGTTCGTTACCCCGGCCCCACAAACCCGCACCGCTGCAGATGCCCTTTGCGAGCGTTTCGATATCGACCAAGTTCGATTCACTAACTCTGGCACTGAATCAACCATGTATGCGATTCGAACCGCAAAGGCCGCAACCGGCAAGCGTGGTGTGGTGAAGGTTGAGGGTGGCTACCACGGTAGCTATGACCCGCTTACTTGTTCAGTAAAACCACCGTTGGATGAAGCTGGTCCAGCTGACAAACCAAACCTCGTGGTGCCACCGGCCACCGAGCCTGGCGAGCTGTACATCGTCCCTTACAACAATGCCGATGCGCTCGAAGCGGTCTTTAAAGAGCATGCTGGCACCATCGCCTGCTTCGTGGTTGAACCAGTTCTGGAAAACATCGCAATCGTGCTACCTGATGCTGGGTACTTGGAGCGAGTTCGTGAACTCTGCACCGAGTACAACGTCGTGCTGATTTTTGACGAAGTCAAAACCGGCCTCACTGCTGGCCCACAGGGTGCATCTCAGCGCCTAGGTGTGAAGCCAGATTTGATCACGCTGGCGAAGTCAATCGGTGGCGGTTTGCCTGTCGCAGCTTTCGGTGGCAAGAAAGAGTTGATGGACTACATCTCCAATCACACTTTCATGCACTTCGGGACCTTCAACGGCAATCCCCTATCTATGGCTGCTGTAATGGCCGTGGATGAGATTTGCACGGCAGAGGCGCTGCAGACCGCAGAAGACCTAAACAATCACATCCTTAATGGAATTTACGACGTGATTGAGGAATACAAACTGCCAGCCCATGTGGTTGGGTTTGGTGTCAAAGGTTGTGTTTCCTGGTCAACCTCACAGGTTCGCAACTACCGTGACTACAAAGCCACTGACTTTGACATTGCTGAGTTGTCATGGCTCTGGTCAATCAACCGCGGTGTCATCACCCCTCCGGGACTTGATGAACAATGGTTGGTTTCACTCCAACACACCAAAGCCGAAGCAGACAAGTTGATTCAGAACTACCGCGAATTAGCTGCTGCACTTCGCTCATAAAAACTAATAAAAAATTGGCGGTGAGAATCTCTCACCGCCAATTTTGTTTATCGATTAGTCGTTGATAACTAACTTGATTCGGTTGTTGTCATTGCCATATCCGAGCTTGTCAGTAGCACCTTCACCAACTGCTTTAATTTGAGTGTCTTCAATACCCAACTTAGCCAGTTCAGTCTTCAAGGCAGCTTTAACTGCGCGGGCACGAACGAGGGTTTGGTTTTCCCATTTCTTCCAAACGCCTTTACCGCCAGCACCAAAAGGCTTCAACATATGAACCTTGACATTGATGTTGGTGCAGCCTGACTTCGCGATTGCTTTCGCATACCGCTTTAGCGCCTTCGAGACCGTGTCCCCAACCACGTTGTTGCCATCTTTGTAGTTGAGGAAAGTTGGTTTCTTTGGAGCTACACATGAAGGGGTGGCTGGATCATTGTTGTCACCAACAGTCTTGCCGCCCTTCATACCAATCACGAAACGGCCGGGAACATCAGTGTTGATGCTCCTGTTGATAATTGGGTCGGAGCCAGAATCAACCAATGTTTCGATTGGGACGTTGTAGAACAAGTCGGTTGCGCTTACTTCAGCGCCACCATTTCCATCTGGAGTGTTGTAGAACCAACCGATTGGGAGGTAACTCATGTAGTCATCATCCATGTGGCCGAGAAGGTGTGATGATCCTTCTTCAAATGTGAATGGTTCCGCGCAAGCACTGTCATCATGGAAAGAAATGGCTTTTGTTGCAGGATCAATTACTTTCACGTAGTTAGGCTCTGAGAAAGTGTCTTCACCAGTTGCTGAGTAAACACCACCGTCTGAAAGGTCAACCTCGTAGCAGTTATCAGTACCACTGTTAGTTGCACCATCCCAACCCAGAATTGAATACGCCTTGTATACCCCATCAGCTAGTGGCTTAGTCAGGTTTGAATAAACCTGTGGGCCGTCTGCACCTTGGTCATCTACTTCGAATTTGTCATAGTTAAACCAAGCAGTGAAGTCACCATTGCCATCATTCAAGAAAACCAGCTGAACTGAAGCTTGAAGTTGTTCATCACCATGTGAAGACAGGTTTTCCCAAGAAATAACAAAGGCTTTTTTGCCATTGATTGTGGTCTGTGCAGTCCAAATCACGGTTGGGGATTTGCCTGTCACTCCGCCTTGATAAACACCTAAGTCGTTACCCAGCACCGAGATGCCTGAATCCTGATCATCGAGTGCCACATAGTGCAGGGATTCGTCGTAAAAATCGGAGTCACTAAAAGTGATGGCGCCATTCGTAGTTAAGTAGAGGCCAGACTGAGTCACCCCACCGAAGTTCAAATTGAAGCCAATTGGAATTGGGGTTGGTCCGTTTCCTTCGGTTGCGGCTTCCCAGCAATCATCTTCATCGTCATCAACCAGCGCTGGTCCTTCGAGAACTTCAGAGCCATTGATTAAACAGCTGGTGCCACTTGGCAAATACCCAATTGCATAATCATCAAGTTCAGAGTTGGGATCGTCGTAAGTGCTACTCACATGATAGGTCTTAACGTTTTCAGCCACACTTACCCAAGATTCCCCTGCCGGGGTGTAGGGGGTCGGCTCATAACTGTGAGTGGATGCCGCGGTTGCGGGCATCAAGCCGGCGGCCATGAGACTCATGGCCGCAGCGGCAGTCAGAAAAATTCTCTTCATCCGTGTCCTTTCAGAGTGGCAATAGTCTCCCACCTGAAAGCGCGGGACATGGCAAACTTGCGGCATGAGTGAACTTATTGACACTACCGAGATGTACCTCAAAGCAATTTATGAGTTGCAAGAGTCTGGTCATGTGGCTGTACGAGCTCGAATTACCGAACGTCTAGACCAAGCGGCTCCAACCGTATCTCAGACTGTGGCTCGAATGGAGCGAGACGGTTTAGTGGTGCTAGAAGCGGACAAAGCGCTCACTTTAACTGCGTATGGCTCGGATTTAGCAGTAGCTGTTATGCGTAAACACAGACTCGCTGAACGACTACTTATTGATGTTTTGGGCTTTGACTGGGCGTCATGCCACGAAGAAGCCTGCCACTGGGAACATGTAATTAGTGATGAAGCGGAAATCCGAATTGCCCAAAAACTCACCACCCTCACCCACGATCCTTTCGGTAATCCAATCCCAGGACTTGAGGAGTTGGGATTCACTATCGAGCCATATCTGCCATCGAAAAAATCGATTGCCGAAATGTCTCTGGCAAAAGGTGAGTCGCAAATTGCAAAATTAATCGTGATTGGTGAATCGGCTCAAGCTCGGACTGGATTTTTGAGTGAGCTAGTGGCTGCTGGTATCTCATTGAATAGCGACATTGAGGTCTCTCGCACTGACAGCGGTTTCTCAATTCGCGCACTCGCCTCAGATTCAGTAATCTCTTTGGACCGGCTGCTAATTGAATACCTTTACATCGCCGCTAGCTGAATGAAAGGTGAAACAGTGAACCGAACCCCACTGATCATCATGTCCACTATCGCAGTCACACTGGCTGCAGTCTTGGGATTTGTTTTATTGAATTCAAACCAAAACCACGACATGCACAACATGGCGGATGGTGACCGTGCAAGTTTTGCAGCGATGATGATTCCGCATCACGCCCAAGCGGTTGAGTTGGCTCAACTGGCACTTGAGAAGTCCGGCGACGAGCGAATCTTGCAGTTGGCTGACGAGATCATTGAAAGTCAGTCTGCCGAGATAGCGCTAATGGAAACTTGGACCGATACCGACGCGATGAATGATCATGCTGGCCATATGATGAATATGGACGGGATGCTCAGTAGTGAAGAAATGGACGCGCTACGCAATGCCACCACAGATTTTGATCGACTATTTTTAAACGGCATGATCGCGCATCACGAGGGCGCGATTGACATGGCCAACATGTATTTGCCCACTGAGGACACTGATTTCAGTCAGTTACTTGAGGACATCGTGTCGGCCCAAACGAATGAGATTGCCGAAATGAAAACTTGGTTGGCAGCGTTAGCTAACTAGACTGCTTTTCGATCTCGTAACCAAGTGCGGATACCGGCAACCAGTGAAATCGTGATGAAACTAAATCCGATTGCATAGGCAGCGTTTTTTACAGCTGGGATTGAAGCTGCGTAATAACCAACGAAACTCATTCCTATTCCCCACACCACTGCCCCAACGAGATTTGCCGAAAAGAACTTGTAGTAATTCATTTTTCCAATGCCAGCAATTAGTGGAATTAATGCTCGCGCCCAAGGCATAAAGCGGGCGACCACTACAGCCGACCAACCGTATTTCAAGTAGAAGTTTTCGGTGCGCTGCACCCATTTAGAAATCTTCGGACTGGTGCGTTTGTCAAGGTAAGGCCGGCCAAAATGCAAGCCCAATGCGAATCCAACTTGATCACCTAAGAAAGCAGCAATACCGACACCGACGGCCAAAATTACGATATTGATGTTTGACGATGCTGCAGCGATTAGACCGGCAGCAAACAGAAGAGAGTCACCGGTTACGAAAGGCACAAAAACCCCCACCATGAGGCCAGTGCCTACAAACACCAATCCCCAAACCGCCATATAGAAAAGAAATGGTCCAAAGGCATTAACTAGGTCATTTAATTGACCATCTAAAGCGGCAGCGACAATGTGCATGAGCCGATTCTTACCACCTAAAAGGGGAATCGGAAATTTAATAGGCTACGCACATGACTCGAATGCGCCCTAAGTATCACTTCACTCCAGTAAAAGGTTGGATGAACGATCCACATGGTTTGTACTTTGATGGCACTGAATACCACTTGTTTTTTCAATATGTGGAGAACAGTTTGAAGTGGGATAAAACCATTGCTTGGGGGCATGCCATCTCGCAAGATTTGCTGAATTGGACGCAAATTGAAAACGCGATTGAGCCACTCGATACTGAAGCTGGATGTTGGTCGGGCAGTGTGGTTCTAAAAGATGGCGTACCACATCTCTTTTACACCAGTCCAGAAATGTCAGAATGGGCAAACGGGTCTGTGGTTTTGGCACTGCCAGAACCTGGCACCAACCAATGGGTTCGGGTACCAGAGAATCCACTCGTAGACCGGCCCACTGATTTGAACATCGGTGACTTTCGAGATCCACAAATCCGTGTAACAGAGACCGGGTGGAAAATGTTGATGGCGGCAGGCACAAAAAGTGGCCATGGTGCGATTGTGGAATATGAAAGCAGCGATTTAGTCCGCTGGCAGCGAATTGGAATACTCGCAGACGTTTCAAGTGGCATTGGTGAACCGGAACCGAGCAGCACGGTCTGGGAATGTCCGCAGTTGTTTGAAATCGACGGGCATTGGGTTCTGGTTATTTCGGCTATGGATGACACTGGACATCTTGGAGTTCGGTATGCAGTCGGCAACTATGAAAACAATAAGTTCGAGCCTACCTATTGGGGAGACTTCTCAAATGGTGGCGAAATATATGCCACCTCACTTTTCTTTAATGCCGCCGGAAAACCAGGTTTGATTTCGTGGTTTAAAGAAATAAATGACACTCCTCCAGCCGGCTCTGAGTGGACTGGTGCGCAGACACTTCCGGTCGAGATTGAACTTGTAAATCACCGACTCCGCACTAAAGCACCTGCCGCAATCGAATTTCCACAACTAGTACCAACTCAAGTAGTTACAGAGACCTGGGCTGGCGCAGTGAGTGGAACTGAGTGGGACTTGGAGATCGCCGGTGAGAATAAATGGCGAATATCCCTATTTGCCGGCCTACTCACGGTTGAGTCTCATAATCCTCAAATCATTCATGTTGGTACAAGTAAAGAATTCAAAATTCTGGTCGATACTGACATCTGCGAAATTTTCACAAACGCCGGTGAAGGTGCGATTGCTTTTCGTTGCCCACCAAACAGCACTGCGGAATTGATTTTGCGCTGATGGAAAATGCGATCAATCTGAGTCGAGTTTTAATTCGATGGCAATTCTTCGTTCAGATTCTGATTGCAGTATTCATCTCCACAATTGCTGTCGGTAACTTCGTTTACATTCCAGAAAGCCGGAACATTTCGGCTTTTTTAATTGCGACAACATCTATTTTGCTATGGATGCTTAGTTTTCAAATTCAGCGTTTTCGACATCTAGTTCAATCTGCGGCAACCTTTATTACGCTGCTATTGCCAGCTACTTTTGGGGACCCCATAGATACATCCTGGATGCCACTAGGGTACATCTTGTTTGGGTTGCTCTTTATGACGAGCTTCACGATGACGAGTACGTATTCATACCGATTCATATTTTTCGTTTCGCTCTTTCACCTGTTCTTAACTTCTCGCACAACTACTGACACCCTTGACGATGGTTTGAGTTGGATATACAACCTTCTAGTCCCCTCAGCATTTACTTACTTATTCCAAAAGGCATTTCAAAGGTCTGCTCAAATTGAAAAGCGATTTGAGATATTGCGGGAAGAAATATTGCTACGGGAGACATCCAAAACTATTGAAGATTCAAAAGCTGCAGCAAACCGCCAGATTCATGAAACCATTTTGAATACGCTTAGCGTGATTTCTGGTGGGATAAAGAAGTCACAATTGGACTTAGCCAAGGCCACTATCGAGCGTGACCTCAAATTATTTGACACCTTGCCAACTCAGACATCATCTGCAACCTTGCATGAGTGCATATCGGCTGCAGTAAAAAATTCTGCTATCGAAATTTCCGATTTCACAATCAGCATCTGGCCAGATCGACAAATTTCACCAACCGTTGCTGGAGTAATTACCGATGCTGTCACCGAGGCTTTGCGAAATATTGAAAGGCATTCGCAGGCATCATCGGTTCGAATCGAAGCAAGTGTCACTGACCAAATCACTGTTGCTGTTGTAGACAACGGGGTTGGAATTCCAGATTTAGTTTCAGAAAGTTTTGGAATCAAAAACACA
>JBBAQJ010000060.1:0-7789 GCA_040400365.1 Polynucleobacter sp.
TCAATCCGGATCTGCAAGTTTTGTTTAACGCTAGGATCGATGACCGCTTGGGCTAGACGGATCTCATCATCAGGTATCGCAATTTTGCTAAATGGCAACTCCTCCTGCTCAGCAAAGGCAGCGTATACCAAGGAAATGAAATTCTTGGCAATATGGATATGGGGGTTGTAGTGCACTTTGCGTGTCAGCATGGTGCCACGCCATAAACCTTCACCATGAAAAATATCGTACCCCACCCGCCGTCTTGCACCGCATAAACCAGTTAATAGGGCCGTGAAGCGGGAGAAAAGCTCCAGATCAATCACCGTGTCAATGCGATGAACGCGTGCTTTGATTAAAAATCCCAGAGTATCAAGCGCTAATTTCCAAAGACTCGATGAATCAATCGTAAAAATATGCTTAGGGTTCACAGTATTGAGTAAACCCAAACTGGCTGCATTGCTTTTAAAGATTAAGAAGTAAATCTCTGCGCCATTTGTTTGTGCCTTACGCATGGCGGGATCCACCAAAATGGCACTACCCATCTCAGAGAGTTCAATAAAGAGGAGTCGCTTGGGTGAGCCTGGTTTTCGGAATGGTTTTGCAATCAAATCGAATAAAGCCACGATCGGACTAGCAAGTGCGCAAAGGGGAACACCTACCCAGTGATCAATGGTTCGCATTGCGTTAACGCTGATTGCCATTCTATTATCCTAACAGTCGAAGACTGTATTTTATGCTGAGCGCGGCCTACTTCCGTTTGAGGAGTTGATAGGTACCCGGAAGAACGCATAACAGGGTGATGGCGCCATAACTAATCGATCCTAAAACGGTCAACGATGGACTAACACCCCAGAGAGCCAACACCGATGCCAAGGTAGCCTCTCGCAAGCCCCACCCAGAAATACTAATTGGCAGCATTAATAGCAAACTCAATGCTGGCAACCCGATCATGAGGGCTTCGGTGGGAACATCGGCCCCATAAGCCTTTAAGCAAAATCCAAGCGCCAGAATATTAAAACAATGAATACCTACTGCAAAAATAGCCTGACCGATATTGGTTGGCCAAGCAAAGGCAAACCGAATTCCGGGGAGGGCATGGTCTAGAGCAAAGCGCGCTAGGAGCCTTCGAATGATGGTCATCAGCGGTTGATAACTTAAGGCAAAAGCGAATACAACACCGCCACTCATCATGAGTGCTAAGACCCAATACCCCAACTCGGTTCCCCAGGAGGCCAGGGTGGCGCCGCCCAATACCAAACCAATGCCACCCAGAATGTTATTTCCCATGAGACCGACCACGCGATCTAAGAGGGTCATAGCAAATCCCAGTCGTAATTTGGGATTCTGTTTTGCTAATTCTTCAGCATGAGATAGCTCTTCAGTCAGTTTGTGTTGTTGACCGAGTTGTCCGCTACGGGTTAAATGCGTACCGGCAATGGCTCGATAACTATCGCCCCCTAAAGTACTGGGTAAACCTTGATTAATTAAGCCCCCCGAGAAATACAGCCCTATATATCCCGGCAGGCTACCTTGAAAACCCGCACGTCTCATAAACAAACCCCAACGCAAGCCGCCGCATACAAAGGCTGCAGTGATGCACAACGCACCAGCAATCAGCCATTGGGCTTGTAGTTGCAGCTCGGATTCAAACAGGGTTTTCCAATCAATCCCACTCGTTGCCTTCCATAACAAAGCAATCGACAGAATGATCCGGATGGTGGGCCAACTCTTTTTAAGGACTGATTTCCATGAAGCACTCATGGGCGTAAGGATAATGCCTCTCGTTGTGGGTTCGCCTTTCCACCCCAACCCTGACAGTAACTCAGTTCAAATTGACTAAGAGCTTCACCCATATGCCCAATGCTGAGTCGATCCAAGGGGCGGCAGGTCCGAAATTGACCTTCGCCCACCGGCGGTTTAAAGGACATTTGCGACCAATTGAGCAAAATGACATTGGATCCCTCGGGCAGCGATCCAAACCATAGATCAAATTGATCAAATCGATCATCCAATACAAAAACAGACGTTGGTTTGGCATACCAAGCCACTCGGCTTGCTAAGGTCCAGTTTTGAACCGCAATACCACTCGCCTTCAGTTCTTTCACCAAAAGATTAGCAAGCGTGGATGCGGAGCGCCAGCCATATAAATCAGCTAGCGGATTTGATTTCATCTGATTGGCAATCGGATAGCCAGCGGTCATTACGAGTGTTAGTCCGACTACAACCAGCGTTCCTTGAATCGCCAAAAATAAACTGATGAACCAGCGCTTACCTTGCTCCCACCAAACAGCCAGGCCAACACCCGCTAAGGGGGCTAAGCAAAACCATGCCGGTGTAGTCCAGTGCGGTAAGCCGCCACCTCCGGATAAGGCGGCAAACACTGCAAAGGGGAGGGCAAAGAAAATAAATAACACCACCAACTTCTTAGAAGACTGGGCTAATGACCAGCGCAGCATGCTCCATGAGCCCAGCAAGGGCAGAAATCCAAAAACGCCGATCTGAATTCCAATAAAGGCAGCCACTCGGCGCCATCGCCATTCACCACCGGCACCATGATCCATTTGATATCGAAATGAGATCCAGTCATAAGTCGCATTCCACAGAAGTACCGGACTAATGAGGAGCAGTGCAATCAGAATAGCAATGTAAAACCCTGGTTCCTTCAAGGCGCTCCACCGTGGGACGGTCAAGCAAGCAGTGCTAAATGCCAGTGCGTATAAAACAGCTGTGTATTTACTCAGTCCAGCCAATCCAAATAACACCCCTAATAAAATCCATTGGCTAAAACGATATTGCCCATCTTGCACAATCCACCGCAGGGCCATCCACACAATACCCAGGGTAAGAGGCGTTAATAGGGAGTCCGGCACCAATCCCACCGCAAGGACATGGGGTAGGGGTGCAAAAACAATGACAGCAACTGCAAACAATCCCGCACGGGATGAGGAGTGAGACTCAGATTTCGGATGATAGAGATTCCATATTTGCTCGGCAATCTGATAGACCATTACGCAGGAAATGATCCACAGCACAATCGGGATGAGACGCAAAATACCATCAGGTGCATTGATCGCCACCAATGGCCACTGTATCCACCCTACCAGTGGTGGGTGATCAAAATAACTCCACGCAAGACGATCTGCATAGAGGGCGTAATGCGCCTCATCAACCGATAGCTCGGTTGTAAAGCCCAATGCCAAGTGAACAATTGTGCCGATCGCAACCAGAATAAATGCCCAAGCATAGGGCGTTTGCTTGGTAATCAGCGTCGACATAGAACGTCAGACTTTATTGGCGATGTAAAGTTGGTAAAGTGCGTGATAGCCATCTCGCGCCATCCCGTCATCGAGCATCCGTTGGTAGAGACGCTTCGCTTGCTCTAAGCCCGGTAAGCGGAGTCCCATCTGTTCGGCAGATTCAACTGCGAGACCAATATCTTTCATAAAGTGCTCAGCCATAAATCCTGGGGCAAAGTCGCCTTTAATCATGCGCGGCCCTTGCACATTGAGTTGAGTACCGCCTGCCGCGCCACTACCAATGACTTTGAGGACGGCCGAAGCATCAAGCCCCGCTGCTTGGGCATAGCGAATACCTTCACAAACTCCCATGATGGTGGAGGCAATCACAATCTGATTACAGAGTTTGGCATGTTGACCAGATCCAGCAGGGCCAAGTAGCGCAATGTTATTGCCCATGCATTGGAAGATGGGTAAAACATATTCGTATGCGCTTGGCTCGCCACCGACCATGATCGACAGACGTGCATCGCGTGCGCCAATATCGCCACCGGATACCGGTGCATCCAGAACAAAGACTTGGCGCTCGCGAGCAAGTTGTGCAATACGCACAGCCAATGCCGGACTCGAAGTGGTCATATCAATCGCAATGCAGTTTGGCTTTGCGCCAGCCAAAATACCATGCGCTCCTAAATAAACCTCCTCAACATCTTTGGGATAACCAATAATGGTGATGACTACATCACATTGAGCAGCTAACTCTTTTGGGGAAGAATGCCAAATCGCACCTTGCTCAAGTAATGCCGCAGCTTTCTCGGGTGAGCGGTTAAAAAGATGCAATGGATAACCCGCCTTTAATAGGTGCGAAGCCATACTCTTGCCCATGATGCCAGTGCCAATAAAACCAATGGCTGGTAAGGATGGTATTGAAGAATTCATGAACGTATTTTAAAGGGCTAGGCTTTTGCAGGTTTGCGCTGAACCCCGAGCCAGATCAGGGCAAGGGCAATGATCGTGAGGGGAACAATCGATCCTAAATTAAGAAGGGTCCAGCCTTGCGTCGTAATTAAAACGCCTGAGCTCAATGCTGATAAAGCAGTTGCAAGGAATACAAAGAAATTAATGGCACCTTGAGCTTTATCACGTTCCGATGGGCGATAAGCCTCAAGAGCTAAGGTCGTACTGCTGGTAAATAAAAAGTTCCAACCCACTCCTAGTAAAAATAGTGCAGTTAAAAAATGAAAAAAGGTAATACCAGATAGCGCAATCATGACGCAAGCGATGTTCAGCGCTACTCCCATGCGCAAGACCCACATCACACCGATGCGCTTAATCAGGGCACCAGTAAAAAATCCTGGGGCAAACATGCCAATCACGTGCCACTCAAGAACCCACGCCGTTTTATCAAAACTAAATTGACATGCCTCCATCGCTAAGGGTGTTGCAGCCATCAGTAGGTTCATCACACCATAGGCAAGTGCAGCAGTCAGGGTGCAAACAATGAATAAGGGCTGGCGCATGATTTCAGAAAGAGGGCGACCCGGCTCTTGGTTAGAATCCGTGCGTTTTTCAGGAAACTGAATCTGACTAATAACTGCGAATGCGATTACAGCAACACCTGCCAAGGTGATATAAGCACCTGCAAAAGGTTGTATGAACCAATCGCGCGTCCAGCTGGCCATATTAGGTCCTAAAACAGCGCCCAAGATGCCCCCAGCTAGCACCCACGAGATCGCTTTCTCCTTAGCCGTTTTATCCGCAAGCTCAGCGGCAGCAAACCGATAGAGTTGAGCATTGGCGTTATAAAACCCAGCAATCACTGTGCCAAGATTTAGCAGCCAAAATTGTTTCTCAAGCGTCGCAAAGGCGCACAATAATGATGAAAAGAGGGCTACGAGTAAGGCAATCTGAAAGGAGCGCTTTCGACCTAAGCGCTGCTGAACTTTGGCCACCAGGGTCGTTGCCATGGCACTGCCCACCACATAGGCCATGACTGGAAGGGTTGCCAACCAGGGTTCGGGCGCCAGAGCAAAACCCACTAAGCCATTAATGGCGATAAAGGTAACGTTATTGGTGAGATAGAGCCCTTGTGCCAGGGTCAGAAACCAGAGATTTTTATTCATTCTGCACGGTCATAAAAGCTCTACGATAATGCATCGCATGATGCACCTACGTCTAAGACAAATCGGCCTTTATTTTTGTTTGAGTGTCCTCATGCTTGGATGTGCTGGACTTGACTCCGACTCTAGTCAGTCCGGCGCAGATAAGCTCGACCCTTTGGTGGCGCGGGACGATATTAAGAGGTTTTCAGCACAACCTGCGAATGAACCCTTAAGAGGTTGGAGTTTTTATCGCTTAGCACCCTATAAAAAGAACACTACGTATCGGCTTGAGAACTACCAGGGTCGAACAGTGCTAAGTGCAAGTGCAAAAAAATCAGCGTCCGGGTTAGCGGTGAAACTCAAACCTCGGCCATCGCAACATCTTTGGCTGGAGTGGGAATGGAAAGCCACTGGTACTTTAGATCAGGCAAATAATTTAGATCGGTATGCGGATGATGCACCACTCCGAATCCTAGTTGCATTTGATGGCGATCGATCAAAGTTAACTTTAAAAGACAAAATGGTCGGTGAGCTTGCGCAAATCATGAGTGGTCATGAAATGCCATACGCCACATTAATGTATATCTGGTCACCTAATGGTCAGCTCAATCAAATCAAGCCAAATTCACATACGAATCGGATCAAGATGATTGCAGTCGATGCTGGTAAAGAAAATCTCGGTCAATGGCGCAAGCACAGTAGAGACCTAACTGCTGACTACGAGGCGGCTTACGGCTATGCCCCAGGGAATGTCATTGGTATTGCGCTGTTGACGGATACGGACAATACCAACGCAGAGACCAACGCGTATTACGGGGATATTGAGCTGAAATACAAGAACTACAGGCCCAATTAATTACTAGCTTAGGAAATTTCCGCTAGTTCCCGTTATGATCAGTTTTAAAGAACATATTTCTTGCATTAAAACGCTTTAAGGAGACAAAATTGTCGGTCAGTACGGAACAGGTTCAACAAGCCCTCAAAGGGGTAAAAGATCCAAATACACAAATTGATTTTGTAAGCTCAAAATCAGTTCGTAATCTTAAAGTCAATGATGGAGATATCTCTCTTGATATTGTTTTGGGTTATCCAGCCAAAAGCCAAATTGATCTAATTCGTCAATTAGTGGTCAGTACCATTCGAGAGCTTCCCGGGGTAAAGAATGTTAGCGTGGCCATCACTACCGATATCGTTGCACACGCGGTGCAACGCGGTGTGAAGTTACTCCCTGGTGTTAAAAATATTATTGCAGTCGCCAGCGGTAAGGGTGGCGTCGGAAAATCAACGACTGCGGTCAACCTAGCCTTGGCATTAGCTGCTGAGGGGGCTGAGGTTGGAATTTTGGATGCAGATATCTATGGTCCGAGTCAGCCGATGATGCTGGGTATCACTGGGCGCCCTGAGTCGCTTGCTGAGAATACGATTGAGCCGATGGAAGGGCATGGTTTACAAGCGAGTTCAATTGGGTTTTTGATTGAGCCGGATAACCCCATGGTTTGGAGAGGTCCCATGGTGACCTCTGCCTTAGAGCAACTGTTACGCCAAACGCGTTGGCGAGACCTTGATTATCTGATTGTGGATATGCCACCAGGCACTGGTGATATTCAGTTAACACTCTCGCAAAAGGTTCCGGTCACTGGATCAGTGATTGTTACTACCCCTCAAGATATTGCCCTGCTTGATGCTCGAAAGGGCCTCAAAATGTTTGAGAAAGTGGGGATCCCCATCATCGGCATTATTGAGAATATGAGCACGTACGTATGCCCCAAGTGTAATCATGAGGAACATATCTTTGGTGAGGGCGGTGGTAAAAAAATGTGCCAAGACTACGGAGTTGATTTCTTGGGAGCTTTACCGCTTAATCTTTCAATTCGCGAACAGGCAGACTCGGGTAGACCAACGGTTGTAGCTGACCCCGATGGTGCAATTAGTGCTATTTACAAAGGGATTGCGCGTCAGGTCGCCATTCGGATTGCGAACCTTAGCAAAGACATGACCAGCAAGTTTCCCAGTATTGTGGTGCAAAAGACCTAAAGGGATCGCATCATGCGCTTTGCCATCGTTCTACGAAAGCAAAAGATTGATAATCCATGGCAAAACTATCGTTGGTGCGTGGTTGAAGTTGTTCCTGATATTGGGCAGTTTGGCAGCGTTTTGGAACAGGCGGGCACTGAAATCAACCCAAAGGTGGCGGGACGATTTCTCGAGCGAGATGATGATGGCGAGTCTTGGTTATTTGCGGGCTTTGACTTCCAATTTTTTCGGGATGAGGCTGAAGGCTACTATTTAAATTCCACATCACCCAGTCCATGTTGGTTTGTGATGTGGCGCCTCGAAACCGATTTCGAGACTTATTTAGAACCCAATTCAATTCCGATGGTCAGCAATGAGGATGGTGCGGGGCTTGCGATACCGCATCGAGTAATGTTGAGTTACAACAAAGCAGCACGATTGGTCGATGGGGGGGAG
>JBBAQJ010000061.1:0-2017 GCA_040400365.1 Polynucleobacter sp.
CACCCTAGCGGATCTCACCCGAGCCTACGGCTATGAGCAGATTCGTACACCGATGGTGGAATCCACTGCGCTCTTTCAACGCGGTATTGGTGAGGTGACCGACATTGTCGAGAAGGAGATGTACTCCTTTGAAGATCGTCTCAATGGAGAGCAACTTACACTGCGACCCGAGGGAACGGCAGCCGTCGTGCGCGCCACGATTGAACACAATCTGATTTATGACGGCCCCAAACGGCTTTGGTACACGGGACCGATGTTTCGGCACGAGCGCCCCCAGCGCGGTCGCTATCGCCAGTTTCATCAATTTGGGATTGAGGCCTTAGGATTTGCAGGCCCAGACATTGATGCCGAGATCATCTTGATGGGCCAGCGGCTTTGGGATGAACTGGGTTTGCAAGGAGTACGTTTGGAACTCAACTCCCTGGGCGAGGCACCCGAGCGCGCAGCGCATCGCCAAGCGCTCGTTGATTACTTTACGCAACACCAGGCCCAATTGGACGAGGACTCGCAGCGGCGTTTGCAAACCAATCCGCTTAGGATTCTGGATTCGAAGAATCCGGCGATGCAGGCTCTCATTGAGGGCGCCCCCAAGCTCTTGGAGTTTTTGGGTTCAGAGTCCTTAGCCCACTTTGAAGCAGTGCAAACGCTTCTAAAGGCCAACAACATTCCATTTAAGATCAACCCACGACTGGTGCGCGGCTTGGATTATTACAACCTCACCGTGTTTGAGTGGACCACGGAGGCATTGGGTGCCCAAGGCACGATCGCCGGCGGTGGTCGCTACGACCCCTTGATGGAATGCATGGGCGGCAAGAGCGCGCCAGCCTGCGGTTGGGCGATGGGCATGGAGCGTGTGCTGGATCTGATGGCGATCTCCAAGAGTATTCCCGATAGCGAGCCCGTGTGTGATGTGTATGTCTTGCATCAAGGCGGCGATACTCTAGTGCAAGCGATGATTGCCGCAGAAGCGCTACGTAGCGCTGGGATTGATGTAATTTTGCATTGCCCGCCTGATGGGCAGAGCGCGAGCTTTAAATCCCAAATGAAGAAAGCCGATGCCAGTGGTGCGCAATTGGCTCTGATTATTGGCCCTGATGAACTCGCTCGTGATGAGGCGCAGTTAAAGAATCTGCGGGGCACGGGTGAGCAACATGCCGTGCCACTATCTGGCTTATTGGTGGCCGTGGTGGATGCTTTGGTGGATTCTTAGCCACACAGCATAAAATAAGCCTTTAAACAATCGAAGAAAGCAGTATTGGAATGGCACTTGACCTCGAAGAACAAGAAAACCTAGCGAACCTTAAATCGTTTTGGGCCCGCTATGGCAATTACATCATCGGTGTCATTACCGTGGCATTGCTTGCCTATGCGGCCTTCAATGCTTGGGGCTGGTATCAGCGCAGCCAAGCAGCCGATGCGGGTAAGTTATACGAAACCCTGATTAATGCAGTGACCAAGAACGAGAAAGACAAAACGTATCTTGCGGCCGATGATCTGCAAAAGAAATATAGCGGCACCACGTATGCCGCAATGGGCAATCTCGTGGCTGCCAAGATTGCAATGGATAGCAATGATGCTGCAAAAGCACAAGCATATTTGAAGTGGACCGCCAATAAAGCCAGCGATGATTCGTTTCGAGCACTCGCGCAATTGCGACTCTTAGGACTCCTAATTGATCAAGGGACGGAAGCCAGCCTGAAAGAGGCCGATCAACTTCTCAAAGAGAAATCGGTCAAAGGATTTGAGCCCTTATGGATCGAGCGCCGTGGCGATTGGTATTTGGTGCAAAAGAAGATTCCGGAGGCTCGCACCGAGTATCTCAAGGCAATGAAGATCATGCAAAGCGATAGAGCCTTTCCGGAAGACGCACGTGGTTTATTGAAAGTGAAGATTGATGCTGTAGGGGGTATGTAGTGCAACTGTTGCGCTGGGGCGCCATCGCATCTCTTTCACTTGTATTGATTGCCTGTTCTGGCTCATCTAAAGTTCGCAAACCCGCTGAGCTTGTCAACGTCAG
>JBBAQJ010000061.1:2027-7744 GCA_040400365.1 Polynucleobacter sp.
CAACGTTAGTAATCAAGTGGAGCTTGCTGAGGTCTGGTCAACGAGTGTTGGTAGTTCCATCCCCGCTAACTTCCGCCCCGTGGTTGCTGACGATCATGTGTTTGCTGCATCTGCCCGTGGCACCCTTAGTAAGTTAAATATTCAGAATGGACGTGTGGTGTGGGAGGTGAGTGTTCCCGAGAAGCTCTCGATTGGCCCAGGATCGGATGGCAAGACCACGGTTGTGGTGAGCACGGAAGGTACTGCTTATGGCTACGATGAGTCGGGTAAGAATATTTGGAAGCACCTGATTGGAAGTGAGGTGCTTTCTGACCCGATCGTCGCTGCTGGTGTGGTGGTAATCCGTACCTTGGACCATCGCTTTATTGGTCTGGATGCAGCGACTGGTAAACGGCGTTGGATCTATCAGCGGCAACAGACTCCCTTATCGCTGCGCGTTGGCTACGGCATGCTCCTAGTGGGCAATGATGCGGTAGTGACTGGATTTGGGGGCGGTCGTTTTGGTGCGCTTGCGCTCTCCAACGGCGGACTGATCTGGGAATCTGCCGTCTCATTCCCGAAGGGTTTCTCTGAGATCGAGCGCTTAAACGATGTCACCAGTCGACCCAGCTTAGAAGAAGGGCGTCTTTGCGTGGTCTCCTATCAAGGCAAGATTGGGTGTGCAGAACTGCGCAGCGGTAATTTAGTGTGGTCGAAGGATTTCTCAAGCTATACCGGCACTACCCAAAGTACGGAGTTTGTGTTTGCTGCCAATGAAAAATCCCATGTTTATGCTTATCGCGCAAGCGATGGCGTACAAGTTTGGGAGAACACGCAGTTAACGTGGCGCGACGTTGGTGAGCCATTAGCAATTGGGCGCGTGGTGATGATGGGTGATAAACAAGGTTATGTGCATCTTCTTAATCAAAATAGTGGTCAGATGGTCTCGCGTATTCGACACGACAGCTCACCAGTCACCGCAGCACCGATTGCAGCCGGTGGCGTGATCATCATTGCTTCTCAAGGCGGCAAGATTGCGGCGTATCGTCCGCGTTAAGACCAATCACTCATGAAACCCGTTATTGCTATCGTGGGCCGACCCAATGTCGGTAAATCCACCTTATTTAATCGACTGACCAAATCCCGTGACGCCTTAGTAGCCGATTTCCCAGGGCTTACGCGTGATCGCCACTATGGCAACGGTCGGGTGGGGGATCGTGAGTTCATTTGCATTGATACGGGCGGCTTTGAGCCGGTTGCCAAGACCGGCATCATGGCCCAGATGGCCAAGCAAACCAAGCAGGCGGTCGCTGAGTCTGATTTGGTGATCTTTTTGGTCGATGGTCGACTCGGACTTGCACCGCAGGATCGCGTCATTGCAGATTTCTTACGCAAGACCGGACGCCCAGTGATCCTAGCAGTCAATAAGACCGAGGGCATGTCGGCCAGTGTGGTCACAGCGGATTTTCATGAACTAGGTCTAGGTCAACCTGAACCCATTTCCTCTGCGCATGGCGACGGGGTACGGGCTTTAATTGAAGAAGCCCTTGATCAATTGCAGATTCCTGAACCTGAGCCCGATGATGCTGCCGTTGCCGATGGCACGCGACCCATGAAGATCGCGGTGGTTGGTCGACCCAATGTCGGCAAGTCCACCTTTATTAATACTTTGCTTGGTGAGGATCGGGTGATTGCTTTTGATCTCCCCGGCACCACGCGCGATGCCATTGAAGTTGAGTTTGAACGTAATGGCAAATCGTATGTCTTGATTGATACCGCAGGACTGCGCCGGCGTGGCAAGGTCTTTGAAGCGATCGAAAAGTTCTCGGTGGTCAAAACTCTGCAAGCAATTAACGATGCCAATGTGGTGATCTTGATGCTCGATGCTCAGCAAGACATCTCGGAGCAAGACGCACATATTGCGGGCTACATTGTCGAAGCAGGGCGCGCTCTGGTTGTGGCTGTCAATAAGTGGGATGGGATTGATGCTTATGTGAAAGAACGCGCGCGGGTTGAGATTGCCCAAAAACTACGCTTTCTAGATTTTGCCAATGTGCACCCCATCTCGGCCAAAAAAGGTTTTGGTATTAAAGAGCTGTTTAAGGATGTGGATAAGGCCTACCAAGCTGCAATGGCGAAGCTCTCGACGCCCAAACTCACTCGCGCCATGATCGATGCGGTAGCTCATCAGCAGCCCAAACGGGTGGCTAAAGGTCGACCCAAACTTCGCTATGCCCATCAGGGCGGTATGAACCCGCCGATCGTGATTATTCATGGGAGTGCACTGCATGGGATTACCGATAGCTATAAACGCTATCTCGAAGGGCGTTTTCGGGAGATCTTTGAGTTGCGCGGCACCCCTTTGCGGATTGAGTTTCGGACTGCGGCAAACCCTTATGTCAAGGATGAAAAACCACGTCGTAAGTAGGATTTGTCACACAAATAGAGAAATCTATTAATTAGGGTTAATATCCTTATAGAAACCATCAGTGTTGTATACAAAAGCAAGACTCCCTAACTTAAATAACGATTAAGGAGCAGTATGAATACCAAACAAGTCCAGTTGCTGCAGGACCCTTTTCTCAATGCCTTACGCAAAGAGCACATTCCAGTATCCATTTACCTGGTGAACGGAATTAAGTTGCAAGGCAATGTGGAGTCCTTCGATCAGTACGTGATTCTGTTGCGCAATACCGTGACCCAAATGGTCTATAAGCATGCAATATCGACCGTGGTACCCGCCCGAGCTGTGAGCTTAAGGGCAGACGATGAGGACGCCCCAGCTGCATAACACCGGAGTTGAGGAGGTCCGCGCGGTATTGGTTGGGATTGATACCGGCAAAGACGATTTCCCAGAAAGCATGGCCGAGCTCGCACTCTTGGCAGAGAGTGCCGGTTCCATTCCAAGTGCCTCGGTGATTGGTCGCCGCGGCAGTGTTGATCCATCCTTATTTATTCGTTCTGGTAAAGCGAATGAGTTGCTTCGGGCTATGAAGGAGCACGATGCTGAACTCGCGATCGTCAATCATGCGATTTCACCAACTCAACAACGCAATCTTGAGCGGCATCTGGGCAAGCATGTGATCGACCGCACCGGGCTGATTCTGGATATCTTCGCCCAACGTGCGAAGAGTCACTTGGGTAAGACCCAAGTAGAGTTGGCTAATGTGCGCTATCGCATGTCACGACTCGTGCGCGCTTGGAGTCACTTAGAGCGTCAAAAGGGTGGTATTGGTCTGCGTGGTGGACCGGGCGAGACCCAGATGGAGTTGGATCGCCGTATGCTCGCCACCAAAGCAAAGCGCTTAGAAGCAGAGCTTGCAAAGTTGCAACGTCAGCAACGCACCCAACGTCGGGCACGCGCTCGCAATGAGGTGTTCTCAGTGTCGTTGGTGGGGTATACCAATGCCGGTAAATCGACCTTATTTAATGCGCTGACCAAAGCCGGCACCTATGCCGCTGACCAACTGTTTGCAACCTTGGATACCACTTCCAGACGGGTTCACTTAGAAGAGGGGCGACAAATTGTCCTTTCTGATACTGTGGGATTTATTCGTGAGCTACCCCATCAATTAGTGGAGGCCTTTCGGGCCACGCTCGACGAAACGGTGCATGCGGATTTGATCTTGCATGTGATCGACGCCTGTAGCCCGGTTGCCAAGGAACAGCAGGCTCAAGTGGAGGCGGTCCTCAAGGAAATTGGGGCGGATGGCATTCCGCGTTTAGAGGTGATGAACAAAATTGATTTGATGCCTCAGACTTTTACAAAGGGCGCCCATATTGAGCGCGATATCCATGGAGTGCCCTATAAGGTCTTTATATCCGCTCAGGCCGGCATGGGTTTAGACCTCCTACGCGAGTGTCTATGCGAGTTTGCGCACAGGACTGATAAACTAAAGGTTGAGCACGCTGACGTCCACCATCAGAAGGCGCATGGCGATCTGCTCCAACCATTAACCGATAGACCAGAAACCGCTGATTTTGATTTCCATTCGACCCGAAACTATTCGCCAAACACTCCATAAAGTAGGTGACTACTTTAGAGGGTTTTTCTCCGTCAATGATCCTGGCTGGGGAAATAACCACCAAGCGCCCAAAGGGGATAAAGATCCTAAAGAGGGTGGTGATCAGGCTCAACCCAATCAGCCACCCCAAGGTAATCGCCGCCCTGAAAATGGACCACCCGATTTGGATGATCTCTGGCGCGATTTCAATGACAAGTTAAATAATATGTTTGGTAGTAAAAAGCGGCCATCGGGTGGTGGTCAGCCCCCAAGTGGTGGTGGTCGTAAACCATCCCAATTTAATGTCGATGGCTTTAATCCCAAGACGGCTAGTTTGGGTGCCTTGGTGATTGTGACCCTGGTGTGGCTCTTTAGTGGTTTCTTTATGATTCAGGAAGGTCAAGCGGGTGTCGTTCTCACCTTTGGTAAGTACGATTACACGGCGCGCCCTGGTATTAACTGGCGGATGCCTTGGCCGATTCAATCAACCGAGACCGTGAACTTATCAGCTGTGCGTTCGGTTGAGATTGGTCGCTCGGTGATGATTAAGGGTACTAATCAAAAAGATTCTTCAATGCTGACCGAAGACGAGAACATCATTGATGTCCGTTTTGCAGTTCAGTACCGCTTAAAAGATCCAATGGAGTATCTCTTCAATAATCGTGATCCAGACATGGCCGTGATTCAAGCAGCAGAGACCGCGGTGCGTGAGATTGTGGGACGCAGCAAGATGGATACGGTGTTGTATGAGGGTCGTGAGAAGATCGCCATTGATCTTGCCATGGATATTCAGAAGATCTTGGATAGTTACAAAGCCGGTATTTTTGTTACCAGCGTCACCGTACAAAACGTGCAACCGCCAGAGCAAGTTCAGGCGGCATTTGATGACGCGGTGAAGGCTGGTCAAGACCGTGAGCGTCTAAAGAGTGAGGGCGAGGCTTACGCTAACGATATCTTGCCAAGAGCAAAAGGGACTGCAGCGCGATTGATCCAAGAGGCGGAAGGTTATCGCGCACGAGTCTCTGCGATGGCTGAGGGTGATGCATTGCGCTTTAAACAAATTTACAGTGAGTACGCGAAGGCCCCACAGGTGACTCGCGACCGGATGTACATCGATACCATGAAAGAAATTTATAACAATGTCTCTAAGGTCTTAGTGGACACCACGAAGAGTAATAGTCTGTTATACCTACCGCTTGACAAGATCATTAATCAAGTGACTACCGAAGCCCAGCAGGCTGCCCAAGTGCAAGGCGCCACGCTGCCTGGCGTCGTTTCACCGAATGCCATCTCTAGTCCCGCCCCCAATGCAGCACCATCCCCCGCGGAGCGTAGCCCCGAGAAACGGGATGGATTGCGTAGTCGCGATCGTGGCGATCGTTAAGAATCGAGGAAAAAGTCATCATGCCTAATCGTATCCTTGGTCTTATTGTGGGTCTAGTTCTTGCCTTTTATTTGATTAGTTCCTGCATTTTTGTTGTTGATCAACGTAAATTTGCTGTGGTCTTTGCCTTCGGTCAAATTGTGCGAGTGATTGAACAACCTGGTTTGCAGTTTAAGTTGCCTGCACCATTTCAAAATGTGATCTTCTTTGATCGTCGCATTATGACGATTGATAACCCCGATGCTGAGCGCTTCATTACTGCTGAGAAGAAAAACCTCTTGGTGGATTCGTATGTGAAGTGGCGCATTGTCGATCCCCTCAAGTTCTTCGTGAGTTTTCGTGGTGACGAA
>JBBAQJ010000062.1:0-7721 GCA_040400365.1 Polynucleobacter sp.
TGAGGAGCTCACCAACCCTAAGGTGAAGCTGGGTAAGAAGTCGCTCACCACCGAGCAAAATAATCTCAAGCAAACGATTCTGAACGTCTTAGATGGTGTGCGCGATGAGTCAAGTCGTGAGTCCCCGGTGCGCTTAGTGTTTGAGCCTAAGAGCAAGAACGTGGAGCCCAATGAGTTCATCACCTTGCTTCTTGCACATACCTCACTCGAGTCCAATGCCTCGATTAATTTAGTCATGATCGGCAATGACAGCCGACCCCGTCAAAAGGGATTAAAAGAGATACTCACTGAATGGATTGAGTTCCGAGTCGAGACCGTCACTCGTCGTACCCAGCATCGTTTGGGGAAGGTCAAAGACCGGATGCATATCTTGGAAGGGCGCAAGATTGTCTTTCTGAACATTGATAAGGTCATTCAATTAATACGGAACAGTGATGAGCCTAAGCCCGATCTGATGAAGGCGTTTAAGCTCACCGAGCGCCAAGCCGAAGACATCTTAGAGATTCGTTTGCGCCAGTTAGCGCGCCTGGAGGGGATCAAGATTGAGCAGGAGCTCAAAGAGCTCAAAGGGCAAAAGGCAGAGCTTGATGAGTTACTCAGTAACGAGTCGGCATTGCGCAAACACATCATCAAAGAGATTGAGAGTGATGCCAAAGAGTTTGGGGATGCGCGTCGTACTCTCATGAAAGAAGATGAGCGTGCGGTGGCTGAGGTCAAGGTGATTGATGAGCCAGTGACTGTGATCGTATCCCAAAAGGGATGGGTCCGGGTTCGTCAGGGTCATGAGCACGATCCTCAACAATTCACTTTCAAAGCGGGTGATGCGCTCTACGATACCTTCGAGTGCCGCACTGTTGATCAAATGTTGGGCTTTGGTAGTGACGGTCGGGTCTATACGGTCGCTGTGAGCGAGTTACCCGGTGCACGAGGCGATGGCTCACCACTCACAAGCTACGTCAATCTCGCGCCAGGCTCGCAAATGGTCGCCTACTATGCGGGGCACGCCGATGATCTAGTCCTCATCTCCACCAAAGGTGGTAACGGGTTCTTAGCGAATGTTGCGGACATGATCACTCGCAATAAAGCAGGTAAATCCTTTGTGGGTCTGGATAAGAAGACGCCTGGTGATGCACCACTCGGTGCAGCGAAGGTGAGTGAGGGGATGCGCCAAGTTGTTTGCTTATCAGAGAACGGCCGACTCTTAGTGTTCCCACTTGATGAACTCAAACGGCTACCCACCGGTGGTAAAGGCGTGATCCTAATGGGACTCGATGCTAAAGAGTGTATGCGTTCAGCAATTGCTGTGGGCGCTGATGGTGCGAGTTACTCTGGACTTGGTCGCGGTGGCAAACCAACCGATACGCATCTGGATGCCAAAACGCTTAAGGGCTTTGCAGGCAACCGCGCACGCAAGGGCCACCTTGTTGAACCCCGACTCAAAGAAGCAAGACTCAAAGCAATCTAAACCTACCCAAATTGGGTATGGATCAAACGTAGGCCAACCAGCGCCCCATCCCAATTACGGTTGCCCAGCCGACGAGTGAGAGAAGGGCTTGGGCTTTACTCACCCCATTGGTGATGGTGCGCATGCGCAGAATCATGGCATTTGCAAGCAATAGGAAGATGAGGCACATCTTGAGGATAAATAAGCGTGAGCTAATGAGCTCAGAGGCTTGCGCAATAAACATTAGCGACCCAGTGAGAACTGCCAGACCAAAGCCGATAAATGCAACCAAGACGCCCAAGCGAGATAGGTCCGATAGATTGAGTTTGTTGCCAAACCCTAAGACCCGTAAATCCATGATGACCACGCTTCCAAAGAGCATGCCAATGCCCCAGATGTGCATAGTCTCAACCGTGGGATAGAGCCAACTCGAGTGCTTCATGGCCTGGGCTAGCCATAAGCCCTCTAAGGCCATGATGGGACTACTCATTAGCGCAGTTCAACCGTTTTAGAGCCAGCAGTGATGCGCTCAGCTCGCAGTTCATCGGGTTGGGTGCGATTGATAAAGCCCTCAACCGTGACTTGCGAACCATTGGCAATATCATTTTTACTCAAGCCCCGATTTTCCATCCGAAAGGGTGGGGCCAGCACGATGGTCCACGACTTACCATCGGCATTTAACTTAACCACCCCATGCGGATGCTCATAGCCGCTCTGAGTAACCGTGCCAGTGAGCTTCACGGTCTTAGTCTGATCATATTCAGACCAGCCGTGATGGGCATGGGCAAGACCAAGATTTAATAATAAGCAACCCAGAATGATTCGTTTAATCAATAGGATCATATTCACCTCGTTCGGATAATTGATTGTAGGGTGAGATGGCACGTATCACAATGATTGATAGCGCTTGGCAGCCTTTAGAAGAGCATCGGCAGCACGTTTACGCAAACTGGTAGGCGCCAAGACCTCCACGCCATCGCCATGCTTCATGATCTCCATGATGAGTTCCGGATCTTGGTTGTAATCAAACTCAAGGAGGTAATTACCCTCTTTATCGAAGCTGCTCACTTGCTGGCCATGCCAAGTCTCTGCGGCAACCCAGCGGGCTTTCTCAGGCGTAAAGCGTAATTTGGCGCGTTGCGTCGCTTTGCCGGAGAAGATGCCATAACTCTCTGCAAAGTTCTCTTGTAATTCTTTCTCAGGAACCTCAACAGCTTTTTCATCTAATACATGGGCTGCCTGAATTCCATCCATGGCAAAGCTACGCAGGCCTTTGCGAAGATGGCAATACGCATCGAGGTACCAGTTGTCCCGATAGAAAATTAATCGCTGGGGTGATACATCACGCTCGGTTGATTCATCCTTGCCTTTGGAGTAATAGGAAAGGTGTAGGCGCTGGCGCTTTAAGAGAGAGACCCCGACCTCCTCAAAGTTTTCGAGTACATTCTTACGGGCTGACATACCAAACACCTTAATGCGCCTACGTAACTCCTTTGCAGAGATCTCAGACTGTCCTAAGATGCCATCAATGATATTCATGAGCGGTGCAATATGGGGGCTCAGTAAGCCATTGGTATCCAGATTGGATAAGAGGTGTTGCATCAGAACGAGGGCAGTGGCCTCTTTTTCCGAGAACCACAGCCCGGGTAACTCAAACTTATCGCCAGCATTGGGCTTATCAAAGCGATAGCCACCCATGGCGCGGTCGTAGACAATTGGTGCATTCATGCGATCTCGTAGATAGTCAAGATCGCGCTTGAAGGTTGCACGCGAGATTTCTAAGCCACTCAAGAAATCCTCAATCGGCACGCAACCCCGACTCTGGATCATGTACTTAATCTTGTGCAAGCGCTCTATATCGCTCATGAGCAATCTTTCATAACAAAATAGGCATTAGCATGGGCCATAAAAGGCTCACTATATGAGCCAGTTTAAGGTAAGTCAATGACGCCGTATACGAGCCCCAGGTGCTAATCACTTCAGTTAGCATTGGGGTATGAGAATCTTCAAACTCCTGATCGCGTGCCTCATGCTGCTGCCTGGTATGGCTCTGGCATTGACAGTTGGCCAAACCATTGAGTTGGGGCCAATGCAAACACTCAATAGCGTGCCGTATGCCATACCGGCCAACAACACCAAGAACACCTTAATCCAGGTATGGGCTACCTGGTGCCCATTTTGTAAGAAACAAAACGCCTACCTGGAAAAACTCTACAAAGAGCTGCCTCCTAACTCACTCAATGTCATCACCATCTCTATTGATAAGAACCCGTTGCTTGCGAAGCAATACATGGAAAGCAATAAGTACACATTCCCAGCAGCGATGATGACTCCGGAACTGCAAAAATCAATGGGGAAGGTGAAGGGCATACCCATCCTCATTATTCTGGACAAGAACAACAAAATCATTTATCGGGAAATCGGAGAGATATTTCCTGAGGAGTATGCAGACCTTAAGCGCTTTGCAAAAGTTCAGTAAATAATCAAGCAATACATACTTACTGCTTCCAGTGAGATTACTAACATTTAGACCCAACCTTCTTCACAAACCATATATATGCTAATAATCTAGTGATTACTAAATCCAAAAGGTTAGGTATTCAAAATGGTGTTTTTAATTGAACTCACTCACAATCGAGCCAAAATATTCCGTATTGAGTTTGGCTCTCGCATGCTCATGGCGATCACGATCTTGGGGATTGCCTATTTGACCTTCAAAAGTTTGCTAGGGATATTTCTCGGATTATTTAGCAAATAGCAAAACGATCAATTCGTTTGCATCAGTAGGAAATTAGGACGAGCCCGACCCTCGGCACTGATAGTATTTGGGTATGGCTGCTTCGTTCCCGACCTGACCAGGTTGCCAAGCCACCATGCGAGGAGGCCCGTCCGTTCTTATTGTAGCCTTGTTAGAATTGAGGCCATGACTGCACTTGCACTGGCTCGTAAATGGCGCCCTAAAACGTTCACTGAACTGGTGGGTCAGGATCACGTAGTCAAAGCCCTAACTCACGCCTTAGATCAAGGCCGCTTACACCATGCATGGCTGTTCACTGGAACCCGTGGAGTCGGTAAGACCACCATCTCTCGCATTATGGCCAAAGCCCTCAATTGCACGGGAGTGGATGGCAAGGGGCAAATGACCTCACAACCATGTGGCCAATGCCAAGCCTGCACCGAGATTGATGCCGGACGCTTTGTTGATTACATCGAGATGGATGCGGCGAGTAATCGCGGTGTCGATGAGATGGTCTCTTTATTAGAAAAAGCCGCCTATGCACCGAGTAGCGCACGCTTTAAGGTCTACATGATCGACGAGGTGCATATGCTCTCCACGCATGCTTTTAATGCCATGCTCAAGACCTTGGAAGAGCCACCGCCGCATGTGAAGTTCATCTTAGCGACCACCGATCCCCAAAAGGTACCGGTCACCGTACTCTCTCGCTGCTTGCAGTTCAATCTCAAGCAAATGCCAGTGCCTCTGATCGTAGAGCACTTGCAGCAGATTTTGGGATCGGAGTCAGTCAATGCTGAGCCCAATGCTCTGCGGGTGATTGCAAAAGCAGCCCAGGGATCCATGCGCGATGCGCTATCGCTCACCGATCAAGCCATTGCCTATGCGGCAGGACCGGTCACAGAGGCTGCAGTCCGCACCATGCTGGGCACGATTGATGAGACCTATCTCATCAAGATCTTAGATGCCCTCCAGAATAAAGATGGCAAGACCTTAAACGATATTGCGGAAGAGATGGGTCTACGCAGTATGTCGTTTTCACTAGCGCTGCAAGACCTAGCCAGCCTCTTACATAAAATTGCTACGGCCCAGATCGTGCCTGACTCTGTATTAGAGGATTGGCCAGAGGCGAACGAGATTCGGAGGATTGCAAAAGCGTTTACTCCCGAAGAAACCCAACTCTTTTATCAAATCGCCATTACCAGCCGCGCCGATTTGTCATTAGCCCCCGACGAGCAAGCTGGATTTGCGATGGCGCTCTTACGAATGTTAGCTTTCAAGCCCGGCGGCAGTAGTAGCACGTCAGTAACAGCGAACAACGCACCCAAGGCCACTGCGCAAGCCGCAAAACCAGCCGCTCCTGCAAATAAGTCCGCGGAGGCAAAGCCGGTTGCAAAGAGTGTTGCAAGTGCTGTTGCAAGCACTGTTGCCAAAGCTGCACCCGATACAGCCACCCATGCGCCCAACCTCAATAGTGAGATCAAACCGGATTGGCATGCGATGGTCCGTAATTTGCCATTGCGAGGACTCTTGCAGCAACTGGCTCACCAGACTGAGCTGGTGGAGTGGCGTGATACTCCAACGACACTCTTTATTACTCTGACAACCGCGATGCCACAACTCGCGACGGATGATGCATTGGCCCGTTTTGGGGAAACCTTACGGGCTCAGTATGGCAAACCTGTGAAGTTGCAATTGGGTGAGGGTAAGGCCAGTCACACGATTGCCAAGGTGGACGCCCAGATCTACGAAGAGAAAAAACTCAATGCCGAAGAACAAATTGCTGAAGATCCATTCTTAAAAGAGCTTGAGCGCGAGTTTGGAGCCAAAGTGGTCTCGGGCTCGGTTCGTCCCATTAATTAATTTCGATAGCGGAGAAGCACACCATGATGAAAGGTCAAATTGCGGGTTTAATGAAACAAGCCCAGCAAATGCAAGAGAAGATGAAGCGCGCCCAGGAGGAGCTCAATGCCTTAGAGCTTACGGGCCAAGCTGCTGGCGGCATGGTGAAGGTCACGATTAGTGGCAAGTATGAGATGAAGCGGGTGCAAATTGATCCAGCAGCCATGGATGATCGTGAGATGCTCGAAGATCTGGTGGTCACTGCGTATACCGATGCATTCAAACAAGCTGAAGCCGCTAGCCAAGCCCTCATGTCGGGCGCAACTGCTGGGATGCCGATGCCTCCTGGATTTAAGTTACCGTTCTAAAGTCGGATGAGTCGTACTAAACCACCAAACGAGCCTCAAGACGCACTTAGTCGTTTGGTGGAGGCCCTGCGGGTATTACCTGGTGTTGGCCCCAAATCAGCGCAACGCATGGCGTATTACCTGTTACAACATGATCGCAATGGCGCCGCTGTCTTAGCCCAGTCATTGGGTGAGGCAGTCGAGTCGATTGGCCATTGTCAGCGCTGTAACACCTTTACCGAACTTGCGCTGTGTACAACCTGCAGCGATTCACGTCGCGACCCCGCCTTACTGTGCGTGGTGGAGACTCCTGCCGATCAAGTAATGGTCGAGCAGACCATGAGCTTTAAGGGTCAATATTTTGTACTGATGGGCCGCATCTCACCGCTTGATGGCATGGGACCCAATGAGATCCACTTTGATCGCCTCCTCGATCGAATTGAGAAAGCGGAGTTTGGAGGACCTGTACGCGAGGTGGTGCTGGCTACCAACTTCACGAGTGAGGGTGAAGCCACTGCGCATTACATTGGTGAGGTCTTAAAGATCAAAGGCATTAAAGCAACCCGCATTGCCCGAGGGATTCCGGTGGGTGGTGAGTTGGAGTATGTCGATGCTGGCACCTTGGCTCGCGCCTTACTCGATCGCCGCTCCATCAGTTAAATCAATATACGAAAGTACCTATGAGTAAAGTCCCACACATCTTAGTGAGTAATGACGATGGTTATTTGGCTCCTGGCTTACTCGCTTTGGTCAATGCCTTACGCCCCTTAGGCAAGTTAACGATTGTGGCACCCGAGCAAAACCACAGTGGTGCATCGAACTCGCTCACGCTCTCACGACCCTTAACCATTCATCGGGTGGCTGGTGGTGAGCGCGATGGATTTCTGTTTGTGAACGGCACGCCCACCGACTGCGTGCATATGGCCATGACCGGATTTTTGGAGAGCAAACCTGATCTCGTGGTCTCCGGAATTAATCAAGGTGAGAACATGGGCGAGGATGTTCTGTATTCCGGCACCGTAGCCGCAGCCATTGAAGGCGTAATGTTTGGGGTGCCAGGTATTGCCTTCTCACAAGTCGATCGCGGCTGGGCCCAAATTGAGGATGCGGCCAAGGCAGCACGTGACATCGTGACCCAGGCTCTGCAAGAGCCGATGGAGCGGGGCGATGGTATTGCCACCTTACTAAATGTGAATATTCCCAATGGCCATTATGAGCAGCTCAAACGCTGGCGGGTGACTCGCTTAGGAACGCGCCATCACTCACAACCCGTGATCGTGCAACAAAATCCACGCGGTGAGGATATCTATTGGATCGGCCCCGCAGGAGAAGCGCGTGATATCTCTCCAGGGAC
>JBBAQJ010000063.1:0-7701 GCA_040400365.1 Polynucleobacter sp.
GATTGACCTTCGAGGTTCAGCAGCAAATTGGCGATGGCGTGGTTCGCGCGATTGCGATGGGAGCTAGCGATGGTCTGCGTCGTGGCATGGAGGTGAAGGCGACTGGTGCGGGAATTTCAGTACCAGTTGGCCCCGCAACCTTGGGCCGCATCATGGATGTATTAGGTCGTCCGATCGATGACGCCGGTCCAATTGCGACCCAAGATCGCCGCTCAATTCATCAATCCGCACCAAAATTTGATGAGCTCTCACCATCGGTGGATTTGCTTGAAACCGGCATTAAGGTGATCGACCTCGTCTGCCCATTTGCTAAGGGCGGTAAGGTCGGACTCTTCGGAGGCGCTGGTGTTGGAAAAACTGTGAACATGATGGAACTCATCAACAATATCGCCAAGCAGCACTCTGGTTTGTCAGTGTTTGCGGGAGTCGGTGAGCGGACACGTGAAGGTAATGACTTCTATCATGAAATGAAAGAGTCAAACGTGATCGATAAAGTGGCTATGGTCTTTGGTCAGATGAACGAGCCCCCTGGCAACCGTTTGCGTGTTGCGTTAACAGGGTTGACGATGGCTGAAGCATTCCGTGATGAAGGCCGTGACATCTTGTTTTTCGTTGACAATATTTACCGCTACACCCTTGCGGGTACTGAAGTATCAGCTCTATTGGGCCGCATGCCATCGGCCGTGGGATATCAGCCAACCTTGGCCGAAGAGATGGGAAAGCTCCAAGAGCGAATTACTTCAACTAAAACAGGTTCAATTACGTCGATTCAGGCCGTTTATGTTCCCGCTGACGACTTAACCGATCCGTCGCCAGCCACCACCTTCTTGCACTTAGATTCTACGGTCGTGCTATCCCGAGACATCGCAGCCTTGGGTATTTATCCTGCGGTTGATCCTTTGGACTCAACGAGCCGACAGCTTGATCCGCAGGTGGTAGGAACCGAGCATTATGAAGTTGCTCGCGGCGTGCAAATGACCTTACAGCGTTATAAAGAATTACGAGACATCATTGCGATTTTGGGCATGGATGAGCTTTCTCCCGAAGATAAGTTAGCCGTTGCCCGTGCTCGTAAGATCCAGCGTTTCTTGTCGCAGCCTTTCCACGTCGCCGAAGTTTTCACTGGCTCACCTGGAAAATACGTTCCACTGAAAGAGACAATTCGAGGCTTTAAGATGATTGTGAGTGGTGAACTTGACCATTTGCCAGAGCAGGCTTTTTACATGGTTGGTTCGATTGATGAGGCTATTGAGAAAGCGAAGAAACTCTAATGGCAACCATTCATGTTGATGTGGTGAGTGCAGAGCAGTCGATTTTTAGTGGCGAGGCTAAATTTGTAGCCCTGCCAGGCGAATCAGGCGAGCTTGGAATTCTGCATGGCCACACCCCCTTGATTACTCGTATTCGGCCTGGTTCAGTACGGATTGAAAAGGCGGACGGCGACGAAGAGTTTGTATTTGTTGCCGGCGGCTATTTAGAGGTTCAGCCAGACTGTGTTACGGTCTTGGCCGATACGGCAATCCGTGGACATGATCTTGATGAGGCCAAGGCGCTTGAGGCAAAAAGGCGTGCTGAAGAAGCCATGCAAAATCGTGCTGGTGATTTCGATATTGCCTACGCTCAGTCTGAATTCGCAATGGCAGCAGCACAGTTAGCGGCTATTGCGCGTTTGCGCCGTAAAAAGTAATCGTAATTGTTAGCAAACGATCGCTTCCTTCGGGCCTGCTTGGGTCAAAAAACAGATCGTACGCCTTTGTGGCTCATGCGTCAGGCTGGCCGATATTTACCTGAATACAATGCAACCCGTGCGAAAGCCGGCAGTTTTTTGGGCCTTGCTAAAAATCCCGCATATGCAACAGAGGTTACTTTACAGCCCCTAGATCGCTACCCCTTAGATGCGGCTATTTTATTTTCTGATATTTTGACGATCCCAGACGCAATGGGTCTGAGTCTTCAGTTTACTGCGGGCGAGGGCCCAAGTTTTGCCCATCCCCTGCGAACCGAAGAGGCTGTAAAAAAATTAAGGCCTGCAGACCTCCATCAACTGCAATACGTGTTTGATGCAGTGGCGCAAATTCGGAAATCGTTGATTCAAGATGGTAAGCAGCGCGTTCCTCTGATTGGATTCTCGGGTAGTCCATGGACATTAGCTTGTTACATGGTCGATGGCTCAGGATCAGATGATTTTCGACATGCGAAGACCATGATGTTTAATCGCCCCGATTTGCTAAAACATATCCTGGATATCAATGTTCAGTCTGTGGCCGCTTATTTGACCGAGCAATTGCGATCGGGCGCTCAGGCGCTAATGATTTTTGATACCTGGGGCGGGCTGTTGCCTGACGGTTGGTATCAAGACATTTCATTGGCAAGTATGCGTAAGGTAATTGACCAGCTTCCTCAAGAGTTAAACGGCCAAAAGGTACCAGTTATTATTTTTACAAAGGGCGGCGGTCTATGGCTCAATGACATGGCAGAATCCGGAGCGGATGTGATTGGGCTTGACTGGACAATGTCAGTAGCTAAAGCAAGAGCCCAGCTTGTCGAAAAAAATAAACCTATTGCACTCCAAGGCAATCTTGACCCCCTGGCCTTATTTGCGAATCCAGATCAAATTGAGGCACAGGCCAAGAAAATTTTGGATGGTCTTGGCAAGGCCCCCGCTCTGAAAGCGGATCTCCACCCCCTCGATGCCCATATCTTCAATTTAGGGCACGGAATCTCTCAATTTACCAATCCAGACAGCGTTACTGTTTTAGCCAAGACCGTTATCGAGCATTCAGAATATTTGCGCAGGGCGTGATTTAGCTGCCCCCCTTTGTTTTGCTAGGTTTGGGGGTAGACTTATGCACAAATGATATCGGCCCATTGGATTTCATGGAGATTGTTAATAGACCGAACCTTATGGTTTGAGTTTATAAGATAAGTTATTGATTTAATTAAATATTCCTCAATATTCATTTGATTCAAGCAAGTTAGGATCCGCTATCATCTTTTTTATTTACCAGGCTAAGAAGCGGTTGTCCACAAAGTTATCCACAGATTATTTACCACACTACTTCATTGAATCAATCAACGCCAATCATTGTTAAAGTTGTTGTTGATCGGCCCCTTCCTGAGGCCTTTGACTACCTTTGGGATAAAGAAACACTTCGCGCTGTCCCCCAGGTCGGGATGTTGGTTGAGGTTCCTTTTGGACGAACTAATCTGCCAGGTTTGGTCATTGAAGTAACTACTTACTCTCATTTAGGTGTATCAAAATTAAAGAAAGTCCTTCAGATCGCACCCATAAGCCCATTGGATAGTCGCTTGATGGAGTTGGCGCATTTTGCCTCCCAATACTATGTACATGGACTTGGTGAAACGATCGTTTCAGCGATACCAAAATGGTGGCGCACTACGAGTAACTGGAGTAAATCGCTTGATCAATTAAAACTCGAAACAAAGGGTGCAACCGAAACAAAAGCGGAAGAGAAAAGACTTTCCCTTGAAGCGCTTAATGCTGATCAAAGACGAGCAATTCAAATCCTAAAGGGTCATAAACCAGGGACATTTAATACATTCCTTCTCAACGGGGTAACCGGTAGTGGCAAAACAGCCGTTTATCTCAGATTTATCGAAGTCCTGCTCAAGCAAGATTCCAGCGCCCAAGTATTAATCATGCTGCCCGAAATTAATTTAACTCCGCAATTACAAAGACGGATTCAAGAGCATTTTCCCGAAGAGGCTTTGGCGGTGCTTCACAGTGGGTTAACGGAGAAGCAACGCGGCATTGCTTGGTATCGGGCAACGACAGGGGTTGCGCGCATTGTATTAGGAACACGATTATCGATCATGACCCCCTTGCCAAAATTGGTAGCGATTGTGGTCGATGAGGAAAATGACAGCTCCTTTAAACAGCAAGAAGGTTTAGCCTATTCAGCACGTGACTTAGCGGTATGGCGTGCAAAAAATGAACGCTTGCCGATTGTTTTGGTTTCGGCAACGCCCTCCTCACAAACCTGGCACGCAGTAAGAGAAGGTCGGTATCAGGAAATTCAATTGACTAATCGAGCTGGGGGATTTCAAATGCCCGATGTTGAGCTGGTGCCCCCTGATAAATCCTCGCGGTCAATCACCATGAGTCCTATGATGATCAGGGCGCTTGAACAGAATCTTCACAAAGGCCGACAGAGTCTAATATTGATCAATCGGCGCGGTATGGCGCCGGTGATTAGTTGCTCATCGTGCGATTGGTTAAGTGAGTGTGATCATTGCTCCAGTTACATGGTGATGCATCGTCAGTTGGGTAACTTTAAAAAGCCAATGCTGTGTTGCCATCATTGCGGTCTAGTGAAGGCGATTCCTCAAGGGTGTCCAAGGTGTGGCGATGTTGATTTGCAGCCGCTGGGTAGAGGGACCCAGAAAGTCGAGGATCAATTGCAAACCCTGTTTCCACAGGCAACAGTATTGCGCGTTGATGCCGATACTGCCCGCACGAGTAAAAAGACCGAGGCACTGTTTCAAGAAATACATGATGGTGCGGCACAAATCATCGTTGGTACACAAATGCTGGCGAAGGGGCACGATTATCAAAATATCGGCCTAGTTTGTGTCCTGGATGCGGATGCAAGACTGTATTCCAATGACTATATGGCACCGGAACATTTATTTGCTCAACTCGTTCAGGTGGCCGGGCGAGCCGGGCGTTTTAGTGGTGAGCCTACCCAGATATTGATTGAAACTCGATATCCAGATGATCCTGTGTATCAATATATAAAAACATTTGATCTGACTGGATTCATGGAGCATTTAATGTCTATGCGTCAGGAGGCGGGCTTGCCGCCATTTAGTTATCAAGCCTTGGTGCATGCGGAGGCAAAGCAAAAAAAAGAAGCATTGGCGTGGTTAAATGATGCAAAACAATTTTTGCAGAAAACCGCTCGTTTACAAACGGGGATCACCGTTTTTGATCCGGTGCCCAAACCAATCGCTCGACTAGGCGGATGGGAGCGCTCGCAACTATTAATTGAGTCGCGCCACAGGGCACCACTCCAGATCTTACTTAATGAGCTTGAATACTATTTACGCCAACAATCGGTCGGACGATTGTCAAAGGTGGCTAAAGTGCGCTGGTCCATAGAGCGGGATCCATTATTTGTTTGACTCGTATTGACCGGCGCTTTGTAATAACGCGAGCTCATTAACAGACAGTGCTTCATCGTTTGCCTGAATTTTAAAGAGCCAAATATCATAAGGTTGAGTGTTGATGCTCTCCGGTTTTTCAGCTGCAGCGGCATTAATTTCGCTGATGATCCCACTAATTGGCGTATGAATATCGCTTGCCGCTTTGAGCGATTCAATCGTAGCGCAAGCCTCACCCTGTTTCACTGAAGAACCAAGTTCAGGAAGCTTCAGAAAAAGGATATCCCCCAGGGCCTCTTGGGCGTGGTTACTAATGCCAACCCAATATTGACCGTCATCACCACATTTAACCCATTCATGGGTTTGTGCAAATAAAAGATCGTTTGATTTATTCATTAGAATATTTTAACGACAGTAATCAAGAATTTGATCATATCGACATGACCTTAAAGCTCGCAATTGTTCCTGTGACTCCGTTTGAACAAAATTGCTCAATTGTGTTTTGTGACAAAACCAAAGAAGCGGCAGTTGTCGACCCAGGTGGAGATTTAGAAAAAATTGAAGATGCCCTGTCGAAATTAAATGTCAAACTGACTAAGGTGTTACTAACTCATGGTCATTTGGATCATTGCGCTGGGGCAAAAGAGCTTGCGACAAAATGGCAGGTTCCCATTGAGGGCCCTCACCCCCTTGAAAAGTTTTGGCTTGATCAGCTTCCTGAGCAAACGGTCCGCTTTGGTTTTGGGGAGGCCGAGCCCTTTGAGCCAGACCGTTGGTTACTCGATGGAGATACGGTTCATCTCGGAGAGCATGAATTAAAGGTGTTTCATTGCCCAGGACATACGCCGGGTCACATCGTGTTCTATGACGAGCCTACCCGCCTTGCTTTTGTTGGCGATGTTTTATTTGCTGGATCGATTGGCCGTACTGATTTTCCAAAAGGTAATCACGCAGATCTTATACATGCCATCAAAACAAAGTTATGGCCGCTGGGCAATGATGTGCATTTTGTACCAGGCCACGGCCCGATGTCGACATTTGGCCGCGAGAGACAAAGCAACCCCTATGTAGGGGATGGCGCTTAGGTTTTAGCGGAGCCCGTGCGGTGAGTGCGGTTGTAAAGGCAGCTGGCACAAATCCAACGCTGTTTGCGATTGCTCGTTGGTATCCAAGTGCCCCCTTCTAACCTTTTTTCCCGGCTGCACGAAGAGCAAAACTTAAGACTAGGAGAAGTATCTTGGGTGGGGGTTGGGGTAGTTGACGTGGTCATAACGGAATCTGATAAATCTTCTCGAAACCATTATTTTACCTCGTTTCCCCATTGTTAGAGGGGGTAAGCAGAACCCGAACGGAATCCGCGGTTTTCTTGCCATCAAAATCAAGCCAAGCCTTCTCCGTAAAGTCATAGAGTTTGCAGGTCTTGGCAGTGTCAAAATACCACTTCCAAGAGAATGGCTGAACAATAATTCTTTCTGGTAACAGGGTTTCTAGTCGGTTTTGGGCTGCCGGAAGGTTATAAAGGGGAACGCTCATATCGACATGATGCGCCGTATGCTCCATGATGTGGTGCATCAGGGCTCCCCAAGAGAAACCAAACGTCAGGTGAACCGTGGTTGATACAAAAGGCTGTGCCCTTAGCCACTCTGATTTATTGTCGTACCAACAAACTGCTGGATGGGTATGGTGTACATAGACCACAAACCCAATCATTCCGTTCCAAAATAAGTAAGGAAGTACAAAGCCACACAGTATGGCGATCAGAACAGATTGCCCCGTGTTGATAGCAAAAAAGCATAAGAGCCCAATCCAGATCAAGGCAAAGGCGCTGACCAGAAGGTTATCTTTTACAAAAATAGAACGGTCTGCAGGGCGGTATTTTTTGTTTGGGAAGAACATTTTGTTCCACCAAATTTCAATCAAATAGTAGGCGATGGGGCCCCAACCACTTCGATAGTGCCGCTCTAGAAATTGTCGCCACTTAGGAAGGGCGTCATATTCTGACTTTGAAAGGGGCGCCCAAACAAAATCAAAACCTTTGAGATTGGTTTGTCCATGGTGTACTACGTTGTGCCCAATATCCCAAAGGCTATAAGGGGTAAGAGACGGCAAAAAGGCAATGCGACCAAGCACCTTGTTTAAGGTGCGATGAGCGGTAAAGCTTTGGTGACAGGCGTCATGGCCTAAGATGAAGATTCGTCCGGTCACAAAGCCGGCGATTACTCCAAATAGGATCTTAATCAGGATATTCTCAAAATAAACCGTTGCGGCAATGCTAAACACCCACAAGAGCGAATCGAGGATCAAAAGAGAAATGGCCCGGACTGTGCTTGCCTCGGTCATTGGGCTTAGCCACGACCGAATAACCTTGCGGTGAGGAAGGGGAAGATCTGGGCTTAGGGGTGCCGGATTAACCAATACTTGATTGGAGTGGAGGGCGCTATTGAACTCTGACACAGTAACTTTCTTTAGATGACTGAATCATAGTGGTTTTTTGGGATTTCAGTATTACAGAATGATGAAAATGGCGCGCCCGGCAGGAATCGAACCTGCGACCCTTGGCTTCGGAGGCCAATACTC
>JBBAQJ010000064.1:0-1412 GCA_040400365.1 Polynucleobacter sp.
TATGTCACTCTCAGAGATTTGATCGAATGGTCTGGCGGTGTTCATGCGCAAATGTCAATCGTAGAGCGAGAGCTTGCATTACAACGAGGGCGCGATGCAGTTCGATTTTTCTTAATCTCCCGAAAGGCAGATACAGAGTTTATTTTTGATGTGAACTTAGCGCTACAGCAAAATGATGAAAACCCTGTTTTTTATGTTCAATATGCGCATGCACGTATTTGTTCAATTTTGCAACAATGGGGCGGTGACTCAAATACGCTACATAAAGCCAATTTAGCCTTGCTTGATAGTAAGGCAGCAGATCACTTACTGCGTCGCTTAGCAGAGTATCCAGAGGTTCTCGCATCCGCTGCCGAAGACTTGGCCCCTCATGCGGTTGCATTTTATCTTCGTGATTTAGCAGGCGATCTTCATACTTTCTATAATGCAGACCGTGTTTTGGTCGATGAATCTGATCTTAAATTGGCTCGCCTTGCTTTGTTGTTGGCCTGCCGCCAGGTCTTAGAAAATGGCTTAAAAGTTTTAGGGGTTTCTGCGCCAAGCAAGATGTGAACTATTGAGCAAATGGGGTTTAGTGCTTCTAACTTGAAGCGGGTAAGATAGCGTTATGAAGTCATCCAGATATCAAAATACAGTCTCACAGACTAGGCAATCTTCTGCATTGAGTTCTTCTCAGTCGGGAGGGATCATCATGGGAGTGGTGATTGGCCTTTTAGTTGGAGTAGGCCTGGCGCTTTTGGTCGCTTGGTATTTAACACGGTCCCAGCCGCAAGAAAAGCCTGGTATTCGCGCTCCCAGCGCCCCCTCATTTATGAAGCCGGTCCCTCAAAAAGCGGATAAGGAGGAGGAGGAAACTTCAGTCGCCCCTCCGAAGGTAGATCTTAATAGGCCTTTACAAGGAAAAGGAGTTGGCTCTGGAGCACCCGACCCAATTGCTGAGATCGCTACTGGTAAGATCTCCGAGCCTAAACCAGAGATAAAGCCCGATACCCAGTTTTATGTGCAAACGGGCGTCTTTAATCAACGTGCTGATGCAGATGCTCAAAAGGCTACATTAGCCATGCAGGGTATACAAACACAGCTTAGTGAGAGTTCTGTTGACGGAACTACTGTTTGGAGAGTTCGAATTGGCCCTTTTACCAGTATTGAAGATACAGCTTCGACTAGAAGTAAGTTAACCATTATCGGTATTAAACCCACCGTTATCCGAGTGAATAAATCATGATCCACATCCTTAAACTTTTCTCCATTTTTTTGCTTATTTTTAGCGCTAATCAATTGGTCTTGGCCCAGACACCGATTAAGGTTGAAGAGGGATTTGATTACCGCGTGTTGCCGATTACACAGCCCATTGATGCGAAGGGTAAGGTTGAGGTGATTGAGTTCTTTTGGTACGGATGCCCGCATTGCTA
>JBBAQJ010000064.1:1422-7503 GCA_040400365.1 Polynucleobacter sp.
ATGTTGTGTTTAAAAAAGTACCTATCGCTTTTCGTGAGGAGTTAATGCCTCATAGCCAGCTCTTCTATGCCCTGGAGGCTTTGGGTAAAGGCGACACCCTAAATGACAAAGTTATGTTTGCGATGCATCGAGAAAATAAACGCTTGCTTAATGAAAATGAAATCGCTGATTGGGTGGCGGCCCAAGGAGTGGATCGAAACGCATTTTTAGCCGCTTATCGCTCATTTGCTGTCTTATCAAAAGCGAGGGCAGCCAATCAGCTTGGTAATGCGTATCGAATTGATGGGGTGCCAACGGTAGCCGTTCAAGGCAAGTACATAACCTCGCCTTCTATCGCGGGTAGCCGTGCAAAGGCTGTGAATATAATGGATTTTTTGGTGAATAAAGTTCGTAAGGATGGCTATAAGTAAGCTTGGATAACTTAAATTTTGACGAACTTACGAACGATCCAAAAATAAATAGGGTATGGCAGGATTCGAAGGAATTTAAGAAACCTTGAGAAGCGTTTTGGGAAATGAATATCAAATTCACCACGCTCGATACCTTGCAAAATCTCATTAGCAGCTTCTTGTGCTGAAATTAGAGCGGGCATTTCAAAATCATTATTAGCGGTAGCCTCGGTAGCAACAAAGCCTGGAGAGATCATATGTACCCCGATCCCTTTGGGCTGTAAATCATAAAAAAGTGTTTCGCAGAAATTAATCATGGCTGCTTTGGTCGGACCATAAGCTAAGGCTTTAGGTAGGCCGCTATAGCCTGCAACACTGCCGACAATCGCAAGATGACCATGTCCAGCTCGCAGCATATCTGGAAGGACGGTAGCAACTGCTCGCATTGGCCCCAAAATATTGGAGTCCACTGTTTTTTGAGCGTCTTCCATATTAAAGTCATCGGCTCGCAAGGGAATATAAATACCCGATACAAATAGCAAGAGATCGACACCACCCCACTGCGTATGAATCGTTTGGTAGGCCCGAGTAATTGACGATTGATCCATAACGTCGACCGGTATTACAAGGGATTGTGTTGTATCGGCGGAGCGAGCTATATCTTCCAGGCGTTCAATGCGTCGACTCGACAAGACCAGTTTTGCCCCACGTTTTAATAATTCTCGCGCGCAAGCTTCACCGATCCCGCTTGAGGCACCAATGACCCAAACGCGCTGATGCATAAAGTTTGGAATAGCTGCTTGTTTCAATGGCTTACCTTTTTATGACTGAGAGTGAACTGGACAACATCAATATTTTTTTCTTTAAATCCTGCGGCACAGTAGAGAAGATAAAAATTCCACAAACGGATAAAAGCATCATCAAAGCCTAGATCTTTGATTTCAGAGATTTTCTGATTGAAGTTATCAAACCATATACACAGTGTTTTGGCATAGTCTAGACCAAATGCAAATTCGGCCTCAATACGAAGACCGGCATTATTTGCATGCCGTTGGAATGCTTCACGGGAGGGCAGCATTCCCCCTGGAAAAATATATTGTTGGATAAAGTCAGTACTTTTACGATAGCGATCAAATAAACTCTCATTAATGACAATTGTCTGAATACACGCTTTACCATCCTCTTTTAAGCAGCGTGCAAGGGTCTCAAAGTAGCTCGGCCAATATTGTTCTCCGACAGCCTCAAACATTTCAATCGAAGCAATCCCATCAAACTGATCCTTACAGTCGCGATAGTCCTGCATGCGTACTTGATGATAGTTCGGCCAATGCTTGGCAAGCCGTTTTGTGGCATAGGCCTGCTGCTCAGTCGACAGAGTCAAGCCTGTAACCCGGTGACCGGCATGGGCAGCGGTTTCCATAAAACCGCCCCAACCACAGCCAATCTCTAGTAGTTCGCTAGTGGGCGCTAAGGCTAGAGAGTTGAGGATTGCTTGATATTTAGCAGTCTGCGCATTTTCTAGCACACACTTCGCTTGCCCCTGAAACCAAGCGCTCGAATAAGTCATTGTGGGATCTAACCAAAGGGTATAGAAGGCATTGCCCAAATCATAGTGCGCATGAATATTTTTTCGACTGCCCACTTTACTATTACGATTTAAGTAATGGCGCACCCGATAGACTAGGGATCCAAACCAATTGCCATAGATGGCTTGCTCTAAGACATTGCGGTTTCGAACCGCTAAATCTAAAAGTTGTTCGAGCTTAGGACTGTCCCAATCACCACGGATGTATCCCTCGGCGAAACCAATATCACCATGCCTGAGAATATCTTTAAAGGCGCTCCAGCGATGAAAGCGGATTTCAGCCTGAAGAGGATCTTGGGGTTTTCCAAATACCCGTTTTTCACCATTTGGAAAATACAAGGTTAAGTAGCCCGCAGATAGCTCTTTTAAAAGGCGCTCTATGGTTCTTGCAGACAACGGGATTGCACCACTTACCTCAGGCTCGCTTGAGCGTGAGAAGTTTAGCTTTGCTAGTAGTGACTGACCGGGGCGCATCATGAGCTAATTTCCATCTTGGGAGCTTCGGGTTTGGAATGAAATGGTACCCCTTTTAGCCAAAGCTTGAGGGCTTGCCAATGAATGCGAGCAATAACCCCAAACGTCATCATAGGGTATTGGAACTTAGCCCGTCTCAGCATTGCTTTTGAGAGTATGTGGTCTCGCCCACTAATACTGGTGTAAATCAGGGGCTGTTGGTCTATAAATAACTCAATGCGACAGACTGAGTTGACTTTACTTTCACTATCTCTTGAAAAGAGAAACCGAAACCGATATTCCCCAGAAAGATCGCAAAAGGGAGAAACATGAAATACTTTTTTGCTAATGAGCGTTTCACCAGAACATAGCGATTCACCATTTTCTTTTCGCAACAAATAGCAATGACGTTCGCCAAAGGTATTATTAACTTCAGCTAAAACTGCACAAACAGAATGGTCTACACGTGTGTAGATCCAAAAACTTACAGGGTTAAAGACATAGCCTAAGACCCGCGGAAAAGTTTGTAACCAAATTTCTCCATCAGGCACATAGATACCTTCTTTACGAAAGATATTTTCGACCCACTCCAAACAGTCGCTCTCTCCATTGCCATAATCTTTGTCATGAAACGAGTAGAAGGCCCAGCGATTATCCCCAATACCAAACTGTTCTAAAAGCGTACGATTATGCTTACGTTCACGCATCGGAATCTTGAGCGTAAAGACATCGTAACTAAAACGATTCTGAGCAGGACGTAAACGAGTATGCTTTACCTGGCCAAAGTTGATGTAGGGTTTATCCATTAGTTGGCCGATTGAAACGGCGGCCTGGCCAAGGGAGAGTGGATTGAAGCAATTAGATCGGCAGCCACCAGTTCTCCAGAACGTAGGCCATCTTCATGAAAGCCATAACCAGTCCACGCCCCGCAATACCAAATACCTGACTTCCCCTGAATTAAGGGCAGGTTCTTCTGGGCTTTTATAGCAGCATCATTAAAAAGAGGATGCGCATATGAGATCTCGCTAAAGATTGTTTCTGATTTGGGCTCAACTAGAGGATTAAGGCTAACAATGATTGCATGTTCATCAAGGTTAAACGGTAGTGGTTGTAATTTGTTAATGAGGTAATCTACGCTTACCTCATGATCGCTATGTTGAGCCCCTAATGTTTTGTAATTCCAGGCGGCCCAGCAACGTCTAGTCTTGGGCAGAACAGAGGCATCGTGATGCAAGATGGCCCTATTTTCTTGATAGGGAATCGCCGCCAATAAAGACCGATCAAACTCGTCAATACCATGCAAAAGATCTAAGCTCTGATCACTATGACATGCCATTATGATCTCATCAAAATAATGAACCCCTTTGGCACTGATCAGCTCAATACGACGATCGGTATCTTTTGGTTGAGGCACATTAATTTTAAGAACTGCTTCACGAAGTAATTTAA
Organism: Polynucleobacter sp.; assembly: GCA_040400365.1. Taxonomy (GTDB): domain Bacteria; phylum Pseudomonadota; class Gammaproteobacteria; order Burkholderiales; family Burkholderiaceae; genus Polynucleobacter. The sequence goes on from JBBAQJ010000064.1 coordinate 5,299, forward strand.
ATCGCTCAGGATGCATGGCCTCGACGATTCGTTTTACATATTGTTTCGAGCCACCCTTAACGGTTAACCACTGAGGCCTATTTTGAACTTGAAGAAGACCATGATTGTGACAAAACCGAATCATCGTATCGATTGGAAATTCAAGCATTTGTGAAGTTGGGCAGGACCAAATTGCGCCAATCATGGGCAAGAAATACCATTCCCGAAAGGCCCTTTTAAAGCCGTGCTGATCTAAAAATGAGGCAATCGATTGTAGTTTTTTAGGATCCCCACCGTGATTCGAGTTTTGTTGCTGAAGTGCTAGCTGAGTGGCTAATTGATTAAACCGAACAATATCTTTAATCATTCCCCAAAAAGCGGGACGGGCAAGATTAAGACGCTGTCCAAATAGGGTATTAAGGCTATCCCCAGACCATTCCAAAGACTGATCAATCGACACTGAAAATGACATCTCAGAAAGCGCTAGAGGAACGTTCAGCTCTTCAAATAAGCGAGTGAGGCGAGGATAGGTTTTACGATTAAAAACTAAAAAGCCTGTATCAACACTACATGGAATGGCACCACGCTTTGTGTCTACTGCAATATCAATCGTATTGCTATGCCCACCGATATGCTGACCACCCTCAAAGAGGGTGACATGTATACCTATATCTTTTTGTAAAGAGTATGCGCAACCTAGTCCAGAAATTCCGGCACCAATAACAGCAACTTTTTTTATCGATGAATGGTTTTGATTCAAACGACTCACGAGGACTTGCCTTTTAGTAACTTTTCAATTTCAGATGTCATCGACTTGCTATCGGGCTTGGTTAAGCTGTTGTATGACTCAATAATATTGCCATTACGATCAATTAGGTATTTATAGAAGTTCCACTTTGGGGTAGTGCCTGTTTTGCTAATTAACATTTTGAACAATGGGTTAGCATCTTTGCCGCTTACTGAGCTTTTGGCAAACATTGGAAACTTCACATCATAGGTATTCTTGCAAAATTCCGCGATCTCTTTGTTGCTACCGGGCTCCTGTTGGCCAAAATCATTGGACGGAAACCCTAAGATGACAAAGCCTTTATCTTTGTAGCGCGCATAAATTTTCTCTAAACCTTCATATTGGCTTGTAAAACCACAAAAACTAGCTGTATTAACAACCATAATGACTTTTCCTTGGTATTGACAAAGGTTTTGAGGAAGCTCGTCTTGTAACCTCAAAAAGGTGTGTGAAAGTGCGGAAGCACAAGCTGTGTTGGTCGGATTTGCACTTGCGTCACTAGGATTGATCATCAGAGTAAGTACCATCAGGGGAAGAAAATAGAGCCATTTCATACGGTATACAGTCTTCAAAAGTAAGGAAAGTTAAAGTCTAACGCCTTCTAGAATCTTATGTTTATTGAGGGTTTTAAGCCTTTAAACACCTAGTTCACTAGGTCGACAATAGATCATCTAGAATCTGAGAATGTCACAGCCAAGTTTGAAGCCGCCCGCCTTTGAGTCAAAAGTCTGCTCTATGGATAGCAGTACTCTCAACCAGAGATTATTAGCATTAAATCGCCCCATGGTCTTCACAAATGGGGTATTTGATATTCTTCATCGAGGCCATGCCAGTTACTTGGCACAAGCACGCGACTTTGGTGCTAGCTTAGTAGTTGGCGTGAACTCTGATGCATCGGTCAAATTACTCGGCAAAGGAGATGATCGACCAATTAATTCACAAGAGGATCGGATGGCTTTGCTAGCTGCTTTAGAGAGCGTTGATTTGGTCATTTTGTTTGCAAATAAGACCCCCGTTGAGTTAATAAAGCGAGTTCGACCCGATGTGTATGTCAAGGGTGGTGATTATGCGATTGAAACCTTAGAGGAAACAGAAGTTATCAAGGCGTGGGGTGGACAAGCCTACGCTATCCCATTTATTTACGATCGTTCCACGACTAGCTTGCTTGGAAAAATACGATCTTAAATGGTTGTTATGACATTCTGGTTTTAACCCAAGCCCAAAGACCCCGCAGTACTAAACCTGGAATTTTTTCAGTATTAATCTTGTGTTCATGGAGACGCTCCATGAGAGTATCCGCATGTCCGCCGTCTATCCAAATACGGGCTATTGGCTGATTCTTTTGCTTAGCAAACTCTAGAGCCCGGATTAATGCACCAGTTTGTGCAAGTAAACAGCCCTCCTCAATTGCGCTCGGAGTGCTTAAACCAATTCCAGAC
>JBBAQJ010000065.1:0-7253 GCA_040400365.1 Polynucleobacter sp.
ACTGAGGTACTTATCAATATCAGTCGACATATCCGCACCCAACGGGGCGTTGTAGCTCGCCATGAACTGAAAGACGGTTGGAAAAACTAAAAAATAGGCAAACGACATACCCACCAAGAATAGTGAGTAACTACTTACTACCAAAGGAAGGACTAATTTTCTCTCATGGGTATAAAGACCGGGGGCAATAAAGGCCCACATTTGGTAGAGAACGATGGGAAGTGCAATCAAGAATGCCACCAGCATCGTTACTTTCATCGGCACAAAAAAGGATCCGGTCACATCAGTGACGATCATCTTGCCACCGGCTGGAAGGGAGTCGAGTAGGGGCTTAGCGAACAGATGAAAAATATCGGGGGCCCAGTAGACTAAGGAGACAAAAACCACAATCACTGCGATCGCGGATTTAACGACCCGATCGCGCAACTCAAAAAGGTGCGACATGAAGGTTTCTTGAAAACCCTCGCCCCCTTTTGCAGTCTCTTCGCTCTGACCTGGTTTGGTATCGGACATCGTGTTTACTTTTAGTGTTGAAGGTCGTTTTACTTGCTCAATGCCGGGCGCTTAAATCGTTTGACCCTTGCTGCGCCAGATTGCACCCTAGTACGCACACCCGCCGAATGTTTATACCAAAGGGGTCTTGCGGTACGCTTGACACCCCAACTATCACGGCCTTGACGGAGTGCATCCCGATACACCTTCGTGACATCTGGTGCGGAATCTAAGAGGGAGCTTGAGAACCCATCGCTCGTAGGTTCGGCCTGATCACTCAGGTTCACATTCGCCTCTTGCACGGTGGCATTGAGGGTAGTTTCCATTTCTTTCATGGCATCAACACTTGCCTCGCGAAGTTTCTTGAACTCATCGAGCTCAATCTGGCGATTGACCTCAGAGCGCACTTCCGCCATATAACGTTGAGCGCGCCCAAATAAATTGCCCGCCATGCGAGCAACTTTTGGTAAACGTTCAGGGCCCACCACAATCAAAGCCACCACTGCAATCAGGGCGAGCTTTGATACACCAAGATCAATCATCGATGCATCGCTGGTATTTAGTTTGTATGTTTGGCTGATCAGGTCTTACGACTTGTTCACGTCCTTCGCTTGCACATCAACAGTCTTTTCTGCTGCGGCAGGAGTCTGCGACTGAATCTGTTCGGTCTTCGCTTCTTCATTCGTCTTCATGCCATCTTTAAAGCCTTTGACCGCACCGCCTAGGTCAGAGCCAATGTTACGGAGTTTCTTGGTACCAAAGACCAACAAAATAATGACCAGTACGATTAACCAGTGCCAAATACTAAATGAGCCCATCTCAATTTCTCCTCGGATTATTTTTTCCAGGGGCGCGGCCCGCCCATCACATGCAAATGCAAGTGATAAACCTCCTGACCCCCATCCGCGCCATTGTTCACCATCACCCGAAATCCCCCCTCTTTACCGGGGCGACATCCTTCTTGGGAAGCTAAACGCGGGGCTAATTCCAACATTCTACCCAGCAATGGCGCGTCGTGGGCAGTCGCTGACTCCAACATTGGAAGGTGTTTCTTGGGAATCAGCAATAAATGCACTGGTGCGGCCGGATGAATGTCCTTAAATGCCAGGATTTCTTCATCCTCATAGACCTTCTGGCAAGGGATTTCCCCTGCAACAATCTTGCAAAAAATGCAGTTTGGGTCATGGCTTGGGTGTTTCATAGGCTGGCATCTTACCCGAATTAGGCCCAAAAACGGGCAAATTGGGGGTAAGCACTACGTTTTGCGATTCGCCTTTTCCGTAATCCCTGAAGTGCCCTCGCGGCGCTTGAGCTCGGTTAGTACATCTTCGGGACGTAAATTGAATCGGGAAAGCGCCACCAGGCAATGAAACCATAAGTCAGCCATCTCACCGACCAATAACTGTTGGTATTTGGGATCGAGCTGATTCTGGCGAGAGTCCTTGGCCGCCATCACGGTCTCGGTGGCCTCCTCCCCAATCTTCTTCAGAATGGCATCGTCACCCTTGGTAAATAGCTGGGCAATATATGAACTTCCGGCATCGATCTTGCCAGTTGCTAAATCAGCACGACGGCTATCGACCACATTGGCCAGATGCGCCAAGATGGAATCTAGATTAGATTCGAGGTTGGGATTTTGGTCCGGGCTACTCATGGCTTCATTGTATCGACCCAATTACTCGCTACGGAATCCCACTCATTAAAAAAGCAACTGTGTCTGCCGGTATGGCAAGCAATTCCGTCTTTTTGATCCACAATTAACAAAAGGGTATCGCCATCGCAATCCAACCGAATCTCTCGCACGGTTTGCGTATGACCCGACTCTTCACCTTTATGCCACAGCTTGTTGCGCGAGCGCGACCAGTAGACCGCCTCACCCTTTTGCAAGGTTTGCAGTAAGGAGGCTTTATTCATCCAAGCCATCATCAGCACATCGCCCGATGAAGCCTCTTGGGCAATCACGGGTACTAAGCCCTGCTCGTTCCAAACAATCCGCTCAAGCCATGGGCCTGATTTCAAACCCGATATCTTTGTAAATTTAGCCTTGGTCATGATGATTAGAGTCTAATCGCAATTCCCTGCTTAGCCATATAGTGCTTAACCTCTTGCACACTGTGCTGTCCGTAATGAAAGATACTTGCAGCAAGCACCGCATCGGCTCTCCCAATCTGAATTCCGTCCACAAGATCTTGCAAACCACCTACACCACCAGACGCAATCACGGGCACCGATACCGCTTTACTTACCGCAGCAGTCAGTTCCAAATCAAAACCATCCTTAGTACCATCGCGATCCATGCTAGTGAGCAGGATCTCACCAGCGCCGCGCTTAGCAACTTCCTGGGCCCACTCGATGGCATCGATACCCGTACCTTTACGACCGCCATGCGTGAACACCTCCCAACGCTTGGGAGCGGTTTGCTTGGCATCAATCGCCACCACGATGCATTGCGAGCCATAATGCGCGGACGCATCCGAGACCAAATCCGGATTGGCGACCGCTGAGGAGTTCATGCTCACCTTATCAGCTCCGGCATTGAGTAAGCGACGCACATCTTGCGTAGCACGCACCCCACCGCCGACCGTCAAGGGAATAAATACCTTCGATGCCACCGCTTCAATGATGGGCAAAATCAGATCACGGCCATCCGATGTTGCGGTGATGTCTAGAAAGGTAAGTTCATCAGCGCCTTGCTCGTTATACCGCTCTGCAACCTCAACCGGATCGCCCGCGTCTTGCAAGCCAACAAAATTAATTCCTTTAACGACCCTGCCTGCAGTCACATCAAGGCAAGGAATAATGCGTTTGGTAAGCATCGTTTGCCTACTTGGCTTTGCTGAGTTGATCAGCGTACTGTTGTGCCTCAGTTAGATCTATATCACCGGTGTAAATGGAGCGCCCTGCGATCACGCCCATCACGCCTTCGTCCTCGACTGCACATAAGGCTTCAATATCTTTCTTACTCGAGAGACCACCACTCGCAATTACTGGAATGCGAACCGATTGTGCAAGCTTCACGGTCGCCTCTAAATTAATACCTTTTAGCATGCCATCACGCCCGATATCGGTGTAGATAATGGCTTCAGCACCATAGTCCTCAAACTTCTTTGCAAGATCGATCACCTCATGGCCCGTTAACTTACTCCAACCGTCGGTGGCGACCTTACCATCTTTAGCATCTAAGCCCACCATAATGTGACCGGCAAATGCAGTACACGCATCTTGTAAAAATCCTGGGTTCTTTACCGCAGCGGTGCCAATGATGATGGTGCTGATGCCATCATCGAGTAAGCGCTCAATGGTTTCTAGATCACGAATACCACCCCCCAATTGCACAGGAATATCGCTACCCACTGCTTTCAGAATCGATTTGATTGCAGCCTCATTCTTAGGCTTACCTGCAAATGCGCCATTGAGGTCAACCAAATGCAAGCGGCGCGCACCTTTACTCAGCCAGTGCTTGGCCATCGCGGCAGGATCTTCGGAGAATACGGTGCTACGGTTCATATCACCTTGCTCAAGACGCACACAGTGTCCGTCTTTTATATCAATCGCAGGTATTAACAACATAAGATTATCTTGTTGAAATCAATCAGGGTCGCCAGGCGACAAAGTTTTGATAGAGCTTAAGTCCGTATTGAGCACTTTTCTCGGGATGGAACTGCGTAGCAAAAATAGTATCGCGAGCCACGGCCGATGTAAACCACCCGCCGTAATTCGTTGATCCTACAGTATCTTCTGGGTTGGCCACCTCAACATAATAACTGTGCACGAAGTAAAAACTCGTCATATCGGGGATACCATGCCACATGGGATGATCGCGATCTTGGCGAACTTGGTTCCATCCCATGTGCGGGATCTTAAACTCCGAACCATCCTCTTGCGTACCTGATAACTGAAGGCGTTTCACCTTCCCTGGCATTAAGGCAAGGCACGCCGTATTGGTCGTTACTCCGGGTTTGCGCTCCTCGCTCTCTTCAAAAAGCATTTGCTCGCCCACACAGATACCAAAAAGTGGCTTCTCGCGGACCGACTGCATCACTGCATCCATGAGACCTGAGGAACGTAACTGCTTCATGCAATCGGGCATCGCGCCCTGTCCAGGCAACACCACACGGTCTGAGCGCAAGATCTCAGCTGGATCGCTCGCAATCGTTATCTTGCACTCTGGAGCCACGTGCTGCAGGGCCTGCGAGACCGAGCGCAAATTACCCATTCCATAATCAACAATAGCGATGTGCATCGCGATCTCAATAATCTATTGGTAAAAGAAGTGTGTCTTACAAACTTCCCTTAGTGGATGGCACCGCATGGGGTGAGCGTGGATCGATACTTAAGGCCATGCGTAGCGCACGCCCAAAGGCCTTAAATACGGTCTCAATCTGGTGATGGGCATTGACACCCCGAATGTTATCGATGTGCAAGGTCACGCCGGCGTGGTTTACAAAGCCGCGAAAGAACTCGATGCTCAAATCCACATCAAAATCACCCACCCGCGCACGGGTAAAGGGCACGTTGAACTCTAAACCTGGGCGACCAGAGAAATCAATCACAACACGCGATAAGGTCTCATCGAGTGGTACATAGGAGTGACCGTAACGGGTGATACCCGCTTTATCACCAACCGCTTTCGCAATCGCTTGGCCTAAAGTAATACCAACATCTTCCACAGTGTGATGATCGTCAATATGGGTGTCACCCTGGGCATGCACCTTGAGATCAATCATGCCGTGACGGGCAATTTGATCGAGCATGTGATCTAAAAAGGGTACACCGGAATTTAAATCCGCTTTGCCGGTACCATCCAAGTTCAACGTAATTTGGATCTTGGTCTCTGAGGTATTACGACTGACATCTGCTTGGCGCATGGTGTGTGAATAAAAATAATAAGTCTTAAGCGTTCATAATATCATTTGTCATTCAAAATCAATCACTTCACCTGTTTTTTCATCATTACTCTTTGGACCCCATTGCGATGAGCCTCTTTTGGAACCCCGACCTGCAGAACTTAAGCCCGTATGTTCCTGGGGAGCAGCCCAAACACGAGAAACTTGTCAAACTCAATACCAATGAGAGCCCCTATGGGCCCTCACCCAAAGCCTTAGCAGCCATTGCTGCAGGTAATCACGAGGGCCTGCGGCTGTATCCCGATCCGGATGCTAAGACCCTCAAAGAATCGATCGCCAAGCGCTATGGGCTAGAACCCAATCAGGTGTTTGTGGGCAACGGCTCGGATGAAGTGCTCGCCCATGTGTTCTTAGGACTTCTCAAACACCCAAAGCCCCTCCTCTTTCCCGATATCACCTACAGCTTCTACCCCGTTTATTGCCAACTGTTTGGAATTAACTACCAGACAATTGCGCTCGATAGTCAATTTGCCATTCATCTAGATGATTACGTTCAAAAGACCAACGAATTAGGCGGTAATGGTGGGGTCATCTTTCCGAACCCAAACGCGCCCACCGGTCGCGCTCTGCCGCGCTCAGCGATTGAAGAGTTCCTAAAAACCAATACCCAAAGCGTGGTGGTGGTTGATGAGGCCTACGTGGATTACGGCACTGAATCGTGTGTACCACTTTTGCACAAACACTATCCCAATCTTCTGATCACCCACACGCTCTCAAAATCCAGGGCCTTGGCAGGATTACGGGTTGGCTATGCCTTGGGTCACCCTGAGCTCATCGCAGGACTTGAGCGCGTGAAGAATAGTTTTAACTCCTACCCTTTAGGTCAATTGGCGCAAGCCGGTGCGATTGCAGCGATTGAAGATCAGGCGCATCTTGCTGCAATCACTCAAGAAGTGATCAAGACCCGCATGGCCAGCGTCGAGCGCTTAAAAACTCTAGGCTTTGAGACGCTTCCATCAAGTGCTAACTTTGTCTTTACCCGGCATCCAAAGCACGATGGCGAGAAATTGTATTTAGCCTTACGTGAGCGCGGGATCATCGTGCGTCACTTCAAAACACCGCGGATTAAGAACTACCTTCGCATTACGATTGGTACGAATGAACAAATGAACATCCTCATCGATGCCCTACGCGACATCGTGTCGTAATTTTCTGTGGTGAGGCTAAGTTAATTATTTTTTTGTAAGCCGCATCTCGGCTGCACGCGCATGCGCCTGTAGACCTTCGCCATGCGCTAAGGTGCTGGCGATGGGGCCTAAGGTTTGTGCGCCCGCCTCACTCACCTCAATAAGGCTTGAACGCTTGATGAAGTCATAGACACCTAGTGGTGAAGAAAACCGCGCCGTCCGTGCAGTGGGTAAAACATGATTGGGCCCAGCGCAGTAGTCGCCCAAGGATTCACTGGTGTAAGAGCCCATAAAAATTGCCCCCGCATGCCGAATTTGCTCGGCCCATTGATCTGGGTTGTTTGCACAAATCTCTAGGTGCTCAGCTGCAATTAGATTGGCGATTTGACAAGCCTGCGCCATGTCATCCACCTCAATCAATAGTGCCCGATTTTGTAGGGATGCGCGAATCACTTTCTCTCTAGGCATCTGCGGCAATAACTTCTGAATACTCGCATCCACTCGATCAATAAACCCTTTATCAGGACAGAGCAAAATCGATTGGGCGAGCTCATCGTGCTCGGCTTGCGAGAATAAATCCATCGCAACCCAATCTGGATCCGTTGAGCCATCGCACAACACCAAGATCTCGGAGGGGCCTGCGATCATATCGATCCCCACTCGACCAAATACTCTGCGCTTAGCTGCTGCTACATACGCATTACCGGGACCCACGATCTTATCGACT
>JBBAQJ010000066.1:0-6845 GCA_040400365.1 Polynucleobacter sp.
CCGTGAAGGCGGTCGTACCGTCGGTGCGGGTGTGGTTGCGAAGATTTTGGCTTAATTGTTTTGCACGATTGGGAATATTTGTGCTGCAGATATTCCTTTGCTCTTTAGTTGGATGATTAACGCGGCAGCACCGCACTGCTCTTTGGAATAACTATGCAAAACCAGAAAATTAGAATTCGTTTGAAGGCATTTGATTATCGATTGATCGACCAATCTGCTGCTGAAATTGTGGATACTGCAAAGCGTACCGGTGCAGTTGTCAAGGGCCCAATTCCTTTGCCAACCCGCATTGAGCGTTTTGATTTGTTACGTTCTCCCCATGTGAACAAGACTTCACGGGATCAGATGGAGATCCGTACGCACCTTCGTTTAATGGATATTGTCGATCCAACCGAGAAAACGGTAGACGCCCTGATGAAGTTGGATTTGCCTGCTGGCGTGGATGTTGAAATCAAGCTGCAGTAAGCTAGATTGCGCAAAAGTTTGTTAGTTTTGCCTTTTTAGGCTAGAATTGAAGGCTTTTCGTAGTTTTGGAAAGCTTATTTGTAGTAAATAAATTGTAAGTGCTTGTTTTATATAAATATTTTTATATAAAACGGGTTAAATTAAATTTCCGCTGACCAATCGAAGTCAGCATTGGAGTAAGAATATGAGCTTAGGCTTGATCGGCCGTAAGGTCGGCATGACCCGTCTGTTTACGGATGAAGGGGAAGCAATTCCTGTCACCGTGATTGATGTGAGCGATAACCGGGTTGCTCAAGTGAAAACCCAGGCAACGGATGGCTATGATGCCGTTCAGTTGGCTCACGGAACACGCCGCGCTAGCCGCGTGACCAAGGCGATGGCCGGACACTTTGCAAAAGCAGGTGTGATGGCTGGCAATGCCTTAAATGAATTCCATGTGGATGCTGAAAAATTGGCCGAGATGAAGCCTGGTCAAGTCGTTGGCGTTGATGTTTTTGCCGCCGGTCAAAAGGTAGATGTGCAAGGCGTAACGATCGGTAAGGGCTACGCTGGACCGATTAAGCGCTACCACTTCGCGTCTGGTCGTGCGAGCCACGGTAACTCCCGTTCACACAATGTTCCAGGCTCTATTGGTATGGCGCAAGATCCAGGCCGCGTTTTTCCTGGTAAGCGCATGACCGGTCATTTGGGTGATGTAACCCGTACCGTTCAAAATCTCGTGATTGCTCGCATTGATGCGGAGCGCAATCTGATAATGGTCAAGGGTGCTATTCCTGGTGCTCCTGGTGGAAAAGTACTTGTGACCCCAGCTGTTAAAGCTGTGGCTAAGAAATAAGGAGAAGACATGGAACTCAAACTTCTCCAAGATAACGGTCAGCTAGGCGCTGGTGTACAAGCCTCACCCGAAGTATTTGAGCGTGAGTACAACGAAGCCTTGGTTCATCAAATCGTAGTTGCCTATCAAGCGAATGCACGAAGTGGTAATCGTGCTCAAAAAGATCGTGAGCAAGTTAAGCACAGCACTAAAAAGCCATGGCGCCAAAAAGGCACTGGCCGTGCTCGTGCTGGTATGAGCTCTTCGCCATTATGGCGCGGAGGCGGTCGGATATTCCCGAACTCCCCAGAAGAAAATTTCTCGCACAAGGTCAACAAGAAAATGTATCGCGCTGGTATGCGCTCGATTCTTTCTCAGCTGGCACGCGAAGGCCGTTTAAATGTGGTCGACCAATTTAATCTGGATGCGCCAAAGACTAAGTTGTTGGCTGAAAAGGTCAAGGGCATGGGTCTTGAGTCCGTGTTGATTATTTTGGATGAGGTTAGCGAGAATCTTTATCTTGCTTCCCGCAATTTGCATAAAGTTGCTGTGGTTGAACCTCAACATGCCGACCCTTTGTCATTAGTTCAGTTTCAAAAAGTATTGGTGAGCAAAGCAGCGATCGCCAAGATGGAGGAGTTGCTGAAATGAACCAAACACGTAAAAACGATCATCGTCTCATGCAGATTTTGCTTGGACCCATTGTTTCCGAAAAAGCAACCATGGTCGCCGAAAAGAATGAGCAAGTGATTTTCCAAGTTGCGCGCGATGCAAACAAGCTCGACGTGAAGCAAGCCGTTGAATTGCTTTTCAAAGTTCAAGTGGAGTCTGTGCAAATCGTTAATCAAAAAGGTAAGCCAAAGCGCTTTGGCCGATTTGAGGGTCGACGCGATCACGCCAAGAAGGCCTATGTCAATCTGAAGCCTGGTCAAGAAATTAACTTTGAAGCGGAGGCAAATTAATTATGCCGCTCATGAAAACTAAACCGACCTCACCAGGTCGTCGTTCAATGGTCAAGGTAGTCAATCCTGATCTGCATAAAGGTAAGCCTTTTGCAGCATTGGTTGAGCCACAGTTCCAAAAAGCCGGCCGTAACAATAATGGCCACATTACGACACGCCACAAAGGCGGTGGTCATAAGCATCACTACCGTATGGTTGACTTTAAGCGCAACGATAAAGATGGTATTGCCGCTAAGGTTGAGCGCCTAGAATACGACCCAAACCGTAGTGCAAATATTGCTCTTCTGGTCTTTGCGGATGGTGAACGTCGTTACATCATTGCGTCCAAGGGAATGACGGTTGGACAGCAGGTAATGAACGGTGCCGAGGCTCCGATCAAAGCAGGAAACAATTTACCGATTCGTAATATTCCAATTGGTAGCACGATCCATTGTGTTGAGATGTTGCCTGGAAAGGGTGCGCAAATCGCTCGCTCCGCTGGTAGCTCGGCAGTTTTGTTGGCACGCGAAGGCGTGTATGGCCAGGTTCGTTTGCGCTCGGGTGAAGTGCGTCGTATTTTGATCGATTGCCGTGCCACCATTGGTGAAGTTGGCAATGAAGAGCATAGCTTGCGTCAGATTGGTAAAGCAGGTGCAACCCGTTGGCGCGGTATTCGCCCAACAGTTCGCGGTGTAGCCATGAACCCAATCGACCACCCACATGGTGGTGGCGAAGGACGAACCGGCGAAGGCCGTGTACCCGTCTCTCCATGGGGAACCCCAACGAAGGGCTATCGTACCCGTCGCAATAAACGTACAACGACCATGATTGTTCAGCGTCGTCAAAAGCGTTAATGGATAAGGAATAGATAAATGACTCGTTCTGCGAAAAAAGGCCCTTTCTGCGATGCCAGCCTTGTGAAAAAGGTTGAGACCGCTCAGGCCAATAAAGATAAGAAGCCAATTAAGACATGGTCACGTCGTTCGACCATTCTTCCTGACTTCATTGGATTAACAATTGCTGTTCACAACGGTAAACAGCATGTTCCGGTCTATGTTTCTGAAAACATGGTTGGACACAAGCTTGGTGAGTTTGCTTTGACACGCACGTTCAAAGGACACTCTGCCGACAAGAAAGTAGTGAAGAAGTAAGGGGATGATGATGGAAGTTAAAGCTATTCACCGCGGCGCACGAATTTCTGCCCAAAAAACACGTTTAGTGGCAGATCAAATTCGTGGTTTGCCGATTTCACGCGCTATGAACATTTTGAATTTCAGCCCCAAAAAAGCTGCTTTCATCATGAAGAAGGTGGTTGAGTCTGCCATCGCTAATGCTGAGCACAATAAAGGTGCCGACATTGATGAGCTCAAAGTGTCCGCTGTAATTGTTGACAAAGCAACATCATTAAAGCGTTTTACTGCTCGCGCCAAAGGCCGCGGTAACCGTATTGAGAAACAAAGTTGTCACATTAGCGTGACCTTGAGTAATTAAGGAAAGACATGGGCCAAAAAATTAATCCAAATGGATTTCGTCTATCGGTAAGCCGTAACTGGACATCCCGTTGGTATGCCAATAGCAATGATTTTGCCAACATGCTCAAAGAGGATGTTGAGGTTCGTAATTATTTGAAGAAGAAGCTAAAGAATGCTTCTGTTAGCAAGGTTTTAATTGAGCGCCCTGCTAAAAATGCACGAATCACTATTTTTAGTTCGCGTCCTGGCGTCGTGATTGGTAAGAAGGGCGAGGACATTGAAGTTCTCCGTAAAGAATTGCAAAAACGGATGGGCGTGCCGGTTCATGTCAATATTGAAGAGATTCGTAAACCTGAAGTCGATGCCCAGTTGATTGCGGATTCAATTACTCAGCAGCTTGAAAAGCGCATTATGTTCCGTCGCGCCATGAAGCGTGCGATGCAAAGTGCCATGCGTCTTGGTGCCCAGGGCATCAAGATTATGTCCTCTGGTCGTTTGAATGGTGCTGAAATAGCGCGCCGCGAATGGTATCGCGAGGGCCGCGTTCCACTTCATACTTTGAAGGCGGATATTGATTACGCTACATCAGAGGCAGAAACAACTTACGGCATTATTGGCGTTAAAGTTTGGGTTTATAAGGGCGACACCTTAGGTCGTGGCGCAGATGCACAATTGACTCAAAATACGGCACCAGAGGCCCCTGTAGCCGAGGAGAAAAAACCACGCCGCGCACCAGCAAAAACTGTGCGTCGTGCAGCCGGTGCTGATTCGTCAGCGAAGCCCGGTGAAGAGAAGCCAGCGGTGAAGCCCACTGTAAAGCGGGTTCGTAAAGCCACCGCCAGCACAGAAACGAAGAAGGCAGGAGAGTAAGCATGCTGCAACCAAAGCGTCGCAAATATCGTAAAGAACAAAAAGGTCGCAATACCGGTGTCGCAACACGCGGCAGTTCGGTTGCCTTCGGAGATTTTGGTTTGAAGGCGGTTGGTCGCGGTCGATTGACGGCGCGTCAAATTGAGTCTGCACGTCGTGCCATGACCCGTCACATCAAGCGCGGCGGAAGAATCTGGATCCGTATTTTCCCAGACAAGCCAATTTCACAAAAGCCTGCTGAAGTGCGTATGGGTAACGGAAAAGGTAACCCTGAATACTATGTAGCTGAGATTCAGCCAGGCAAGGTTTTATATGAAATGGACGGTGTTGATGAAACTCTTGCAAGAGAGGCATTCCGTCTGGCCGCATCCAAGTTGCCCATTCAAACCACGTTTGTGATTCGTCAAATCGGCGCTTAATCAGGAATCCATCATGAAAAGCAAAGAACTGCAAAGCAAAGATTTAGGCGCTCTTAATCAAGAGCTGTCTGAATTGCTAAAAACCCATTTCAAGCTGCGGATGCAAAAAGCAACTCAGCAACTTCAAAATACCAGTCAATTGGGACAGGTGAAGCGTGATATTGCTCGCGTTAAAACCTTTATTACCCAAAAGACTATTCAGAAATAATTAGGATCGAGATATGACAGAAATCTCCAAACCCTTGCGCCGCACCCTGGTTGGTCGTGTCGTTAGCGACAAGATGCAAAAAACCGTGACTGTTCAAGTTGAGCGTCAGGTGAAGCATCCTGTAATTGGCAAATACGTTGGTAAGTCAAAAAAGTATCACGCACACGATGAGACCAATCAATACAAGATGGGCGACACCGTGGAAATTACTGAGGGCAAGCCAATGGCCAAAACGAAGGCTTGGGTGGTAACCCGCCTGGTTGAGGCTTCCAAAGGAATTTAAGTTGAAATTTTGACAAGAGATTGTCAAAACACAGTTTTTTGTAGTAGAATCAAAGGCTTTCCGTTATTAAATAGATCAAATGACGGAAACATACAGTTTTATTAAGTTGTTGATTTATAAGTAATTTTTATTAAATCCGAGCCATTTTGCAGCAATGCAATGGGCTCATAGACGGAACCAAGACTGACGCCATTGGCGTACAAGTTGGGGATTAGACAAAATGATTCAGACTGAAAGCAGGTTGCAAGTCGCCGATAACACTGGCGCGAGCGAAGTTTTGTGCATCAAGGTATTGGGCGGCTCAAAGCGCCGTTACGCCAATATTGGTGATGTGATTAAGGTAAGCGTAAAAGCTGCCGCTCCTCGTGGTCGAGTAAAAAAAGGCGATATTTATAACGCAGTAGTTGTTCGGACTGCGAAAGGCGTTCGTCGTCCTGATGGCTCCTTAATTAAATTTGATGAGAACGCTGCTGTTTTGCTTAATGCAAAGCTTGAGCCGATTGGTACCCGTATTTTTGGACCAGTCACACGTGAGCTACGCACAGAGCGTTTCATGAAGATTGTTTCTCTTGCCCCAGAAGTTATTTAAAGAGGTCACTATGAAAAAGATTCGTAAAGGCGACTCCGTGATTGTTCTTACTGGGCGTGATAAGGGTAAAAAAGGCACGGTTACCGGAATTCTCGAAAACAAATTTGTGGTCGAGGGCGTGAACATTTACAAAAAGAATGTAAAGCCCAATCCTAATGATGGAACCACTGGCGGAACCGTTGATAAGACCATGCCAATTGCTGCTTCTAACATTGCATTAGTTGATGCGAATGGCAAGCCATCGCGCGTCGGCATTAAGTTAGTGGATGGCAAAAAAGTGCGTTATTTAAAAACCACTGGCGCGACGCTTAGCGCTTAAGGTTCGGAGAAATTATGAGCACCCGTTTACAAGAGCATTACAAAAATACAGTCATTGCAAACTTGATGCAGCAGTTTGGCTATAAGTCTGTGATGGAAGTCCCGCGCATTACCAAAATTACCCTCAATATGGGTTTAGGTGAGGCCGTGAGTGATAAAAAAGTGATTGAGCACGCAGTTGGTGATTTAACCAAAGTTGCTGGTCAAAAACCGGTTGTTACCAAAGCGCGTAAGGCGATTGCGGGATTTAAGATTCGTCAAGGTTATCCCATCGGTGCGATGGTAACCCTGCGCGGCACTCGAATGTATGAGTTCTTAGATCGTTTTATTACGGTTTCTCTACCCCGAGTCCGTGATTTCCGCGGAATCTCAGGTAAAGCGTTTGATGGCCGTGGTAACTACAACATTGGCGTTAAAGAACAGATTATTTTTCCTGAAATTGAGTACGACAAAATTGATGCATTAC
>JBBAQJ010000067.1:0-6806 GCA_040400365.1 Polynucleobacter sp.
CTGATTCAAGCAGCCCGGGCAGAATTGAACTCGATGCATTAAAGTAAGGCATGAGCTCAATCAATAACGGTGCTAATTCTTTAGGAATCGGGGATAGCGATTCTGACTCCCCGTGCATTGGGATCTGCTCGACCCTCTTTGACGAAATCTGCAAAGGTTGTGGCCGCACCGCCTTAGAAGTCAGCAACTGGGTCTTTATGAGCCCGGAGGAGAAGCAATCTGTCTGGACTCGCATTCAGGCAGAAGGTACCGCCATGCGCTTTACCCGCGAGCAAAAATCTTAACCCGCTAACTCCTGACTACGCAAATACTCCTCATACGTTCCTGAATAATCATTGATCGTGCCGTCAGGCTTGATCTCTAGAATTCGGTTCGCCAGCGCCGAAACAAACTCGCGGTCATGGGAGACAACAATCAGAGTGCCATCGAATTTCTCGAGAGCGATTTGTAAACTCTCGATTGATTCCATATCCATATGATTGGTCGGCTCATCCATCGCAAGCACGTTATGCTTTTGAAGCATCAACTTACCCCAAATCATGCGCCCCTTCTCGCCACCCGAAACCACTTTTACTGATTTACCAATCTCATCACCCGAGAACAAAAGACGCCCGAGAATGCCACGTACAACCTGATCGTCATCGCCTGGTTTGCGCCATTGGGTCATCCACTCAATCAGGTTCTCATCCTTAGGAAAGCATTCACTGGTATCTTGCGGCATCACACCCACATTGGCGTTCTCAGCCCACTTCACATCCCCAGTATCTGCAGCAATGCCATCAAAGCGTTTACTCAACATGGTTTTGAGTAAAGTGGTCTTGCCCGCACCATTCTGACCAATAATGGCAATCTTCTCGCCGGGACGAATCGCAATCTTGAAGTTCTTAAAGATCACCCGATCGAACTTTTTAGTTAGGGCATTGCACTCAATCGCCATATTGTGTAACTTCTTCTCGGTCTCAAACCGAATAAATGGGTTCTGGCGCGAAGACGGCTTAATATCAATCAACTCAATCTTCTCAAGTTGGCGCTGGCGTGAGGTTGCCTGTCTGGCCTTTGAGGCATTGGCCGAGAAGCGACTCACAAATGCCTGAAGTTCAGCCATCTTCTCTTTGGCCTTGGCATTGGCTGCCATTTGTTGGGCACGTGCTTGGGTTGATGCCAGCATGTAAGAATCGTAGTTACCGGGATAGACCTTCAACGTACCGTAGTCCATATCGGCCATATGCGTGCACACTTCATTTAAGAAGTGACGATCATGCGAGATGATGATCATGGTGCTGTTGCGTTGATTCAGTATTTCTTCGAGCCAATGAATCGAATGAATATCCAAGTTATTGGTTGGCTCATCAAGCAGTAAGACATCTGGGTCTGAGAATAAAGCCTGAGCAAGCAAGACGCGCAATTTCCAGCCCGGCGCAATATTACTCATGGGACCGTTGTGTTGTTCTAGTGGAATGCCAATGCCAAGCAGTAGCTCGCCAGCACGTGCCTCTGCGGTATAGCCGCCAAACTCAGCGTACTTGGCTTCAAGCTCAGCCGCACGCATGTAGTCTTCATCAGTGGCATCGGGGTTGGCATAAATGGCATCACGCTCTGCCGCGGCTTGCCACATTTCTGCATGACCCATCATCACCACATCGAGTACCCGAATATCTTCATAAGCAAACTGATCTTGGCGCAACTTACCAAGACGAATATTGGGTTCAAGGCTAACATTACCAGCCGATGGCTCCAACTCCCCACCAAGGATTTTCATGAAAGTCGATTTGCCACAGCCATTGGCACCGATCAAGCCATAGCGATTACCGCCACCAAACTTGACGGAGATGTTTTCAAACAGGGGTTTTGCCCCAAACTGCATGGTGATATTAGACGCGTTTAACACAAGAACTTTCTCAATAATGATGCCGTGCTGGCAAAGCTCACTATTTTAACGGTCTTCCACGCTAAAGATGCTTAATATGCGGCTGCAAGCCCATCCCGACGGCTATCGCTCGCTGCGACATAGCCATCGCCAATTTGATCGGATAGGCGCCAGATGAATTGGCCGGAGCCAAAATCCATATACGGATCATCGACCTTTTTCAGAATATGCCCCCGCTCGATGAGGCCCTTGACCGTTTGAGGATCCATATTGGCCTCGACATCGAGGCTGAAATCTCGATTGACCTTCCAGCGCGGCGCATCACATGCAGCTTGGGGCTGCTGTTGATAGACCAACATGCGCAAGAGGGTTTGTAAGTGCCCTTGCGGTTGCATATCACCACCCATCACCCCAAAACTCATTTGGGGAACAGTTTTGCCATTCACTTCTTTGGTTAAGAATGCGGGAATGATCGTATGAAATGGTCGTTTATTGCCTGCCACCACATTGGGCGACTGGGGGTCAGATGAAAATCCATATCCCCGATTCTGAAAACTAATTCCCCAATTGGGTTCTACTACACCAGAGCCAAAACCCATGTAATTACTCTGAATAAACGAGATCATGCGCCCCTCTTCATCAGCTGCACTTAGATAAATAGTGCCTCCCATATTGGGCATGCCAAATGTAAATTGGGTAGCGCGTTGTAAATCAATTTCCCCTGCTCGCTTGGCAAGATATTTGGGATTAAGCATTTGTTCGGGGCTAACCTCCATCGAGCGTGGATCCGCTACATAGCGATAAATATCTGCAAAGGCCAACTTCATGGCCTCGATTTGCAAATGCTGACTCTCGACGCCGTCTACTCGATACTTTGAGAGATCAAGGTTCTCTAAGATCCCCATCGCCATTAGGGCGCCGATCCCCTGGCCATTTGGGGGTATCTCGTGCACGTCATAGCCTTGCACCCGTGTTGAGATGGTGCCAACCCAGTCTGGCTGATAGTTGGCTAAATCACTGGCCTTCAATGCCGCATGGTTCTCCTGCGCAAATTGCACAATCGATTTAGCAATCTCACCTTCATAAAAATCACGGATGCCCTTCTGAGCAATTTTTTTTAATGCTCGTGCAGCTGCTTGAAAATGGAAGATCTCGCCCGTGTGTGGTGCTCGGCCATCTGGCATGAAAGCCTTTGCAAACCCTGGCTGGGGGCTAAGCTCCTTCACAGCAGCAGCCCACTTATGCGCCACGATTGGTGCAACCGCATGCCCGCGCTCTGCAATTTCAATAGCGGGCTGCAGGATATCAGTCAAGGGCAAAGACCCAAAACGCTGATGTAGCGCTCCCCAGCCAGCAATGGCGCCTGGTACAGTTACACTATCCCAACCTCGCATGGGGCGATTCACAAAACCGTGTGCATCACGACCATACTTCTTGGCAAAGTAGTCAAGACTCCAATGGGCCGGTGAGACCCCCGAAGCATTTAAACCATGCAGTTCATGCCCATCCCAAACGATGGCAAAGCAATCACTACCTAAACCATTGGAGACTGGCTCAACAATCATTAATGCTGCCGCGGCAGCAATCGCAGCATCAATTGCGTTACCCCCCTGCTGCATCATCTTCAATCCTGCTTGGGCAGCGTAGGGATGGGATGTTGAGCAAATGTTCCGCCCAAAAATAGGCATCCGTACGGTGGGATATGGGTTGTGCCAATTAAACGGTGAGCTCATGATCGTGTCTTTATTCTTCGAAGTTGTTCACGGATAACGGGAATCCGTACTACTAACAATACCAAGATTATCCCAGCATAGATGTAAACGGTCTGAAAATCATTTTTACCTGCCTTATGCCAAAAGTAATGCAGCACTCCGAGGATGGCAATCAAATAAATGAGGCGATGCAAGCTACTCCAGCGACGTCCTAACCAGTGCATCGATGCTCGGTTCGACGTAATTGCTAAAAGACTCATACAGACAAAGGCAACAAACCCCACCGTGATGAATGGACGCTCAATCACGTCTGCAAACATCGCTTGGAAGTCGAGGTTATGGTCTAGCCAATACCAAATGGTGAAGTGTAAGAATGCATAGAAGAATGTAAATAGCCCGAACATCCGTCGCATCTGGATCCACCCAGACCACGCGGTTAACCAATGCATTGGACTCATAGCCAAGGTAACGCACAAAAAGGTAATGGTCCAGGTGCCCGTTGAGCGGGTAATAAACTCGACGGGATTAGCGCCTAGCTGTCCAACATAGGCCAAAACCAATAAACGCACAAGCGGAATCAGCGCTGCGACAAAGACCCAGCGCTTGATCTGCGCGATTGCCACCATAGTTTAATAAAACTTACGCAAATCCATCCCTGCATAAAGCTTGGCAACATACTCGCCATAGCCATTAAAGGGCTCGGTTTTAATCTTAGGCGCAAAGATCCCCCGACCATCAATGCGACGCTCGGTGGCTTGACTCCAACGCGGATGACTCACTGCTGGATTAACATTTGAATAAAAACCATACTCTCTTGGGGCCGATGCGCTCCAACTGGTGAGCGGTTGTTTCTCGGTCAATCGAATGGTTACTAATGATTTAGAACTCTTAAAGCCATACTTCCAGGGCACGATCAGACGAATGGGCGCACCATTTTGTTTGGGCAATAACTCGCCATACATCCCAAATGTAAGAAGAGTTAATGGGTTCATGGCCTCATCCATTCGTAGACCCTCACGATAGGGCCAATCGAGCACAGGTCGTTTTATTCCAGGCATTTGTTTTGGGTCAGCCAGGCTAATGAATTCCACATACTTGGCTGATCCGAGGGGCTCCACTCGATTGAGAAGATGCGATAAGGCGTAGCCATTCCATGGAATCACCATCGACCAGCCCTCGACACAACGGAGTCGATAAACGCGTTCTTCCATGGGTGCCATCTTGAGTAAAGCATCAATATCGAGTGTGACGGGTTTCTTCACCATCCCTTCAATCGATACCGTCCAGGGCCTAGTTTGTAATCGCTCAGCAAACTTCGCGGGATCATCCTTATCCATCCCAAACTCATAGAAATTGTTGTAGGTGCTTGCATCCTCATACGAGGTATGGGTCTCGCGGGTAGAGTATTGCTCATTGAGCTTTGCAGGCAACTTCTCGCGAGGCGCCGTTGTTTTGGCAAAGGCCTCGCGCTCAAGCCAAGATCCCATACCGAAAGCTGCACTTCCCAAGGCAAGGGTTTTGAGCCACTGACGGCGATCCTCCGCAATTGCGCGCGGGGTAATCTGACTCGGATGAATTCTTGGGTCTTTAAACATCATCGATCTACCTTTAATTGAAATGGTGTGAAATTGGTATTGGTGTCGTAATAATCTTCATTCTCTTTGCGCTTTAAGTATCCCACCACAGCATAGGTCAATGGGGTTGCCAGAATCTCCCATGAGGTTTTGAGGATGTATTGAGCAATCGCTATCTGAATAATCTCATTCGTGGGCCAAATGGCATAAAAGGCCAAAAAATAGAATAACGAAGAATCTACTAACTCACCGACTGCGGTTGAGCCAATGGTGCGGGTCCATAAATACTTCCCTTGGGTCCAGATCTTCATCTTGGCGAGGACATAACTATTGGTAAAGCTGCCGCACCAAAATGCCAGCATAGAGGCCAATGCGATCCGCCAGGAGTTACCAAAGACTGTCTCTAGACCGTGCTGATAGTTCGCCATATACGATCCTGGCGCCACCGGTAGCGCAATCACGATCAAGGCCATGATGGCAGCAAAGCCTAAGGCAGTAAATCCAGCCCACACTGCACGGCGATCATAGGCGAAGCCATAGACCTCGGTGAGAATATCGCTGAAAAAGTAGGAGATCGGGAAAAATAGGATCCCGGCGCCAAAAATGACATAACCAAAATAGGGCAGCTCAACCGTGGCTGCCTTACCGGCCCCAATGAAATTTGAGCACAGTAGCACGGCAACAAATGCCCCCAGGATCAGGTCGTAATAGCGATACTGGCGACGCATGGGGTATAAGGGCCTTATGGGTTCAGTGCGGCGGTTAAAAGGGTAAATATTTCATAGAATAGCGATATTGGCATGAATTCACAGAATAGGTAAAAAATGAGTAAGCCGCAGTTTCATTGGGAAGATCCCCTCCTCTTACAAGACCAATTGACCACGGAGGAGCGCATGATTGCTGATGCGGCCCGTGAGTATGCCGAAGGAAAGCTGGCCCCGCGAGTACATGAGGCCTTTCGTTCCGAAACAACCGATCCCACCATCTTTCGGGAAATGGGTGAATTAGGCCTACTCGGAATTACGATTCCTGAAGAATACGGTGGCGCCAACCTCAATTACGTCTCCTATGGCCTCATTGCCCGTGAAATTGAACGGGTTGATTCTGGCTACCGCTCCATGATGAGTGTGCAGTCATCCTTAGTGATGGTACCCATTTACGAATTCGGTAGCGAGGCTCAAAGGCAGAAGTATCTCCCCAAATTAGCCACTGGCGAATGGATCGGATGTTTTGGTCTCACAGAGCCCAATTACGGTTCCGATGCCGGCGGCATGATCACGCGTGCCAAGAAAGTGCCTGGCGGATTCTCGCTCACAGGCTCTAAGATGTGGATCTCCAACTCCCCCATTGCTGATGTGTTTGTGGTTTGGGCCAAGAATGATGAAGATCAGATTCGGGGCTTCATCCTTGAAAAAGGCATGAAGGGCTTAAGTGCCCCGAAGATTACTGGTAAGCAAGGTTTGCGTGCCTCGATCACCGGTGAAATCGTGATGGATGAAGTATTTGTGCCCGCTGAAAATGAGTTCCCAGAAATTACGGGTCTGAAAGGGCCCTTCACTTGCCTGAACTCGGCGCGTGACGGTATCTCGTGGGGTGTGCTCGGTGCCGCTGAGTTTTGTTGGCACGCAGCGCGCCAATACACCTTGGATCGTA
>JBBAQJ010000068.1:0-6582 GCA_040400365.1 Polynucleobacter sp.
GATTAAATGCAGCAAATGACTTTGCCATTGCTTGATAAGCCTCTTTATCTGAATCAGTGCTCGCTGGCGGGGTAACGAGCCGAATGGCTGCGTAAAGATCGCCTGGCTCTTGACTCGGAATGCCCTTGCCTTTGAGGCGAAGTTTCTTGCCTGCCATAGTATTAGCCGGGATGTTCAATTCAACTTTGCCAGTGGGAGTGGGGAGGTCTACGGTTGCTCCTAATGCCGCCTCCCAGGGAGCAAGGTTTAAGTCAACCGTGACGTCCTTGCCATCAACCTTAAATAGACTGTTGGGTTTGATCACAATCTCTAAATAGAGGTCACCCGCTTTGCCATTTCCAAAGCCTGGGCTTCCCTGACCAGCGAGGCGTAAATGTTGACCGCTTCGAATACCCTTGGGTATTTTGACCTCTAAGGTGCGCTCTTGCATGCGCAGATGGCCTTGATCATCCAGTGCAGGCATTTTGAGTCCAATGCTTCGTTGTGCACCCAGATACGAATCAACTAAATCAATCTCGATCTTAGCGTGGTGATCTTCACCTGGAATATTGAACTGCGCACTTTGTTGATTGGCTTCTTGGGCGCGGCGCCCAAAAATGGATTCGAAGAACTCGCTATGGTCGGGATTGGCATGATCACCCCAACCATTGCCCCGAAACTCGTAACCGGAGTCCCAGTTGGGTGGGGGATTAAAGCCTTGACCACCTGACCAGTTGCTACCCATCTGATCATAGGCCGCTTTTTTCTCGGGATCTTTCAAAACGGCGTAGGCCTCACCGATTTCCTTAAAGCGCTTTTCGGCATCCGCCTCTTTACTGACGTCAGGGTGATATTTGCGCGCCAGCTTGCGATAGGCCTGTTTAATTTGATCAGGTGTTGCAGCTCGTTCAAGGCCGAGTATTTTGTAATAGTCTTGGTATTCCATGAATGCACAAAGGAAGTCAATCAATAAGCTTCATTTTAATCGGATTAAACCATTCAGTAGAATGGGTGTATGCCTGAAATTGATCTTTTAACCACTGACGATGATTTACCACCTAGTAAATCAGAGCTCAAACGTCAAATGGCCGAGCGCCAAAAATTAGCTGAGGCTTTAAGTGCCCTTACAAGTGATGCATTAAAGTCGATTCCAATCGACGAAAACTTGCGTGATGCCATTGCAGAAACGTCACGCGTTCGCTCATTTGAGGGGATTCGGCGCCATAAGCAATATCTTGGTAAACGGATGCGCGCATTATCGGATGAGGATATTGCGGCCATTAAGAGGCAGCTTGAAGTGATTGAGGGGCCTGGTCGGGTCGAAACCGCAAAGTTGCATCGCCTAGAGCGCCTACGTGAGCGCTTATTGCAAAGTGATGAGGCACTGCAAGAACTTATTACCAAGTATCCCACGCTCGATATTCAGAATATTCGGACCTTGATTCGTAATGCGAAGAAGGAGCGAGAGGCGAACAAACCTCCAAAAGCCTATCGCGAGATTTTTCAATACCTAAGAGAGCTTGAGGCCTAAATGAGTAAAGCCAAACAGGATCGTGGCGAAATCTACGTATTGATCCAGGCGGTCTTATTGATCGCGTTATTTTTTGGCCCCACCGATCTCTTTGGCAAGCCAGCAGCGATTTATTACCCCTTATGGCTTTTAGGTAGGTTTTTCTTCTATCTTGGTCTTGGCATTGCGCTTTGGGCTGCCATTGCCTTGGGGCCCAATCTCACCCCAATGCCAAAACCTAAGCGCAATGGTGAGCTGATCCAGACAGGGATTTATAAGCTGGTTCGGCACCCGATTTATTTTGGGGTGATTCTATTGAGCTTTGGCTGGGCAGCAACCCTACAAAGTTGGTACACCCTAGCCGTTGCAATTGCTCTACTCATCTTTTTTGATCTGAAGTCCCGCAAAGAGGAGGAGTGGTTATTAGAAAAATTTCCGAGCTATCAAGACTATCAACGGCGAACTAAAAAACTAATTCCGCTGATTTATTAAATTAACACCGAATTTATTTAACCGCTTTATACCCCGGCGTTTTATTAGAGCGATTCTGGATAGCCTTAACGAAGGCAATCAAGGTTTTGTTACGCCTGAACTCTGGTTTCATGGCGAGATAAAACGTTTCGGTCTCAAGTGGAATAAAGTGCAACCTATATTCCTTGGCGATGTACTGCAAGCCGACGCCAACATCGGCTTGTTCAGCCAGAATGCTGGTCGCAACGGCACTATGGGTAAACTCTTCGTGCCCATACCCTTTAATTAGTTTGGTCTTAAGGCCTTCGCGCTCTAAGAGCCGATCAAGCAAGAGGCGTGTACCCGCTCCCTTTTGTCGATTAATCATGCGCACCTCAGGGCGAGCGAGATCTCGGATCGATTGAATCTTCAGCGGATTGCCTTTTGCTAACAATAAACCTTGAACGCGCTGCATTAAGGGGACGGTCACCAGACCAGCACGGCGGAGGTGGTCTTCGATCGCTTTAATTTCAGCAGGATCCGATACATGAAAACCTGCAATGCTCGCTTTATTTTCGATCAGTTGATCCAGCGCATGTCCAGACCCCATCGTTTTATAATCAATTTGATCAAATTTTGAATGAATTTGCTCAATGAGTGGGTCGTTACTAGTACAAAAAATATAACGATCAAGGATTTTTTCAAGATGCTTAGAGAGCTTTTCGCCAATATCCGAAGCTAAGCGCTGAGCCTCACTAGAAAGCTGTAAATCCAAGCGATCGAGCGAATGAATTAGTAATTGGCCGGCGGGAGTAATTCTGGAACCGTGCCCCTTAATCCGTTCTAATAGCTTACAGCCTAGTTCTTGCTCAGCCTCTTGCAGTTCATTCCAAACGGTTCGATAAGAGACATTGAGATCTTTTGCAGCAGCTGCAAGGGTGCGACCCTGATCCACACTGCGCAACAAATTTCCAATATGCGTTAAGTCGAGGGTACGCTGATGGTAGTTTGGGGTCTTCAGGAGGAGGGTGGGCTGGATCACGAGCTTCATATGAATATTTTTGCATATTGATTATTTAAATCGATCTCTTGATGATAAAACGTTTTCAACCAACTATTCATCATCATGAAAAATCTTCGTTCCATTCTTTCTGCACTGACCCTCTCTCTCTTGCTATCCACAGCTGCGTATGCACAAAAGAGCATCGTTGTTTCATCGACGACCTCGACGGAGCAATCGGGTTTATTTGGTCATATCCTGCCGCCCTTTGAGAAGAAAACAGGTATTCAGGTAAAAGTCGTTGCGGTTGGCACAGGACAGGCCCTGGATATTGGTCGTCGTGGGGACGCTGATGTGGTATTTGTGCATGACAAGGTCGCTGAAGAAAAATTTGTTGCCGAAGGGTTCGCCGATAAACGGATTGAAGTGATGTACAACGACTTTGTACTCATTGGCCCAAAGAGTGATCCAGCAAAAATTGCCGGTGGCAAAGACATTCAAGCAGCGCTTAAGAAAATTGCTGACAGTAAGTCAACCTTTGTATCGCGAGGTGATAAGAGTGGTACCCATGCCGCTGAGTTGCGGTATTGGAAGGGTGCAGATATCGCAGTATCAGCCAATTTGCCTTGGTATAAAGAAACTGGATCTGGCATGGGTCCTGCATTAAATACAGCATCCGGCATGAATGGTTATATCTTATCGGACCGGGCAACGTGGCTTACCTTCAAGAACCGCGGTGATCTAGCTATTTTGGTGCAAGGCGATCCTAAGCTCTTTAATCAGTATGGTGTGATGCTAGTGAGCTCAGCCAAACACCCCAATGTCAAAAAAGCCGAAGGCCAGGCATTTGTGGACTGGATTACCTCGAAAGAAGGTCAAGATACGATAGCCTCCTACAAAGTAGGCGGTGAGCAGCTATTTTTTCCAAACGCGAAGAAGTAACTTAATAGGTACCCGGCACCAAAATATCGTTGGTGACATTATGGATATCACGGTGGCCAGTAAATGCCATCGTGAGATCGAGCTCCTTATGAATAATCTCTAAACATTTGGTTACGCCAGGCCCACCCATGGCGCCAAGACCATAGAGGAACGAGCGTCCAATCATCGTGCCGCGCGCACCCAAAGCCCATGCTTTAAGAACGTCTTGACCTGAACGAATACCGCCATCCATCCAGACCTCAATATCCTTGCCAACTGCATTCACAATTGGCGGCAGCGCCTGAATACTCGACATTGCACCATCGAGCTGTCGACCACCGTGATTGGAGACCACAATCGCATCCGCACCTGATCCAACGGCCGCACGCGCATCCTCTGGATCCAAAATTCCTTTAATGATTAGTTTGCCGTCCCAGTGTTTTTTAATCCACTCAACGTCACCCCAATTGAGGCCGGGATCAAATTGTTCAGCAGTCCACGATGACAGGGAAGACATATTCCCTACACCCGTGGCGTGACCAACGATGTTTCGGAAAGTGCGACGTGGCGTTTGTAGCATCCCCATGCACCAACGCGGCTTGGTCATCATATTGATGATGTTTGGAATGGTGAGTTTTGGTGGCGCGCTCAAGCCATTTTTAATATCTTTGTGACGTTGACCTAAGATTTGTAAGTCTAAGGTGAGCACAAGAGCCGAACATTTAGCAGCCTTGGCCCGTTCAATCAGGCGTTCAATAAAACCACGATCTTTCATGACGTAGAGCTGGAACCAAAATGGTTTCGTGGTTCGCTCAGCCACATCTTCGATGGAGCAAATACTCATGGTTGATAAACAGAAGGGGACCCCAAATTTCTCAGCAGCCTGTGCTGCTAAAATTTCCCCATCCGGGTATTGCATACCGGTTAAGCCAGTCGGTGCTAACGCAACCGGCATCGCCACCTCTTGACCAACCATGGTCGTCTTGGTGGTGCGATTTTGCATATTAACGGCGACCCGCTGGCGTAATTTAATCTTCTGAAAATCCGATTCGTTTGCCCGGTAAGTAGACTCGGTCCATGAACCAGAATCTGCGTAGTCATAGAACATTTTGGGGGTGCGTTTTTGATGGAGAACGCGCAGATCTTCAATATTGGTAATAATTGGCATGATAGGTTTTATAAGGTAAGCACAACTGACTGTATTGGACAGACTAATGATTTGTCTATTATGAATGATCCTAACCGAACCCCAAGCCCCAAGATGAAACCAACCGTACTAGCCTTTGACGTATTTGGAACCGTGGTCGATTGGCACGGCTCAATTGCCGCTGAGGTTGCCAAACTCCTTCCTCAGGTCGACCCCATTGCTTTTGCAAGCGCCTGGCGGTCTGGCTATAAGCCTGCTATGGCCAGAGTTCGTAGTGGCGAGTTGGGCTGGACTCGAATTGATGATCTGCATCGGATGATTTTGGATCAAGTCCTAGATGATCTAAAAATTGATCATTTAACCGAAGCCCAAAAGAAGCATCTCAATCTCGCCTGGCACCGGTTGAAACCATGGCCAGATACGGTGCGCGGTTTAACGCTCCTAAAACAAGACTTTACGATCGTCACTCTGTCAAATGGTAATTTAGGTTTGCTTGCCAATATGGCAAAAAATGGCGGATTACCTTGGGATCTGATTCTCTCCGCTGAGGTGTTTCGGCACTATAAGCCCGATCCAGAAACCTATCTGGGTGTTTGCCAAACCTTTGACCTTGAGCCCCAAGACGTGATGCTAGTTGCTGCCCATAAGGACGATTTAGAGGCCGCACATGGATGCGGTCTCCAAACGGCATTTATTGAACGCCCTGATGAGTTTGGGCCAAAGATAACCCGAACAGACCTTGGGCAAGAGTCCTGGACTACCTACCATGCCAAAGACTTTATTGATCTTGCAGCGCAACTCAGGGCTACCACATAAATAATGATCTAGATCAAACCAAAACCCAAGAAAAAGATCATACTAAGAGGAATAACCGGAGGATCCTATGGCAAACCTAACCATTGAAATTGAGAACCTAAAATGCGGCGGTTGTGAGAACACCATCGTCAAAGGCTTAAAAGCGATTGCTGGAGTTCAAGCAGTAACGGTCGATCATACAAACAGAGCTGTTGTTCTGGATGCCGATTCTAGTCTGCGCCAGCAGATTATCGATAAGCTGCTGAGTATGGGCTACCCAGAAAAGGGTTCTGTTGCAGGTCTTGATAAAGGAATTGCGACCGCTAAATCATTTGTGAGTTGCGCGATCGGCCGTATCAGCTAAGTCATATTTATCAATCGGCTAAGATGCCAAGATGTTCCATATTGACATCATTGGCTACTTAGCCGCTTTACTGACTACTTTTTCATTTCTCGTTCAGGCTATTCAATCTTGGCGAACAAGAGACCTCTCCGGCATCTCGGTGGGCATGTACAGCATGTTTACTCTTGGGGTGGGATTATGGCTCATTTATGGGATTGTGATTGAGAGTTGGCCCCTAATCGTGACCAATGCTTTAACTTTCTTATTTGCCCTGAGCATCTTGCTCATGAAATTAAAACAAATGTCAAAATAGCAGAGTACGCACTGTTATGACTCAATTCTGAAAATGAAAATTCTTAAAATGCTTGTACTCTTGATCGTATTGGCGATAGCAATTGCCATTGGTGTTGCGTATTACACGGTTAGTAAATTAGATG
>JBBAQJ010000069.1:0-2433 GCA_040400365.1 Polynucleobacter sp.
CTGGCAGAGCAGCCAGCACAGCGCACATGGAGTTGGCTGACGAATGTGGAGATTGCATCGGCGTGCAAAAAGAATGGCGGTTCTGAATGGTGGTGGAAGGATATTGAAGAATTCGCCCGAGCAATCGAAGCCAAACTCAAGGAGAAGAACACATGAAGACCGTAATTGAAATGGCGCGGTCTGTTGGCGCTGGAGAGCCAGAGTCGCTTTATGGGCGCACGGATTATGTTGTCATGACGCGCTGTGAGTTTGAACGCTTTGCCGAGCTTGTCCGTGCTGACGAGCGTGAGGCGTGTGCAAAGGTGTGTGAAGCCCGTGCCGAAGAAGAGGTTGGCATGGCTTACGCAGGTATTGCACTTGATTGCGCCGCCGCCATCCGTTCGCGTTCTAGCGAACACTAAGCAAGGAGCAAAAATGAAGACCGTAATTGAAATGGCGCGTGCCAAACCAATTCCATCTGCGCCGGGATATTGGGTTGACGAAATTGGCGAGGTATATAACCACCGAGGCAAGAGAATGGCGCAGCAAGTAACCGCAAAAGGTTATTGCAGAGTCCATTTGCAAATCAATGGCGAACCAAAGACAAAATCCGTTCACTCGCTTGTGGCTGAGTCGTTCATTGGGCCAAGACCAAAAGGTTTGCAGATTCGTCATCTTGATGGAAATAAGACAAACAACCATTTAAGCAACTTGGCATATGGAACCGCCAAAGAAAACGAAGCAGACAAGGCGTTACACGGGACGAAAGCAACTGGATGCAAAAACGGAGCACATACAAAACCCAAAAGTAGACCCCGTGGAAGCAAACATGGGCTGTCTGTACTTGATGAAGAAACTGTAAAGAAAATAAAAACTGACCTTGCAGAGATGCCGAGTAGGTCTGGTGCTTTGATTGCAAAAAAGTACAGCGTCAGTATCAGCACGGTTTGTCTTATCCGCACCAAAAAAATTTGGAGGCACGTATGAGCAAAAACGTAGTGACTTTGGCGCGGGAGGCTGGCATACGAGACTGCACTTGTGGTGGATCATGGAGATGCCTTGAACGCTTTGCCGAGCTTGTCCGTGCTGACACCCGCAACTCAACGCTGGACGAGATCGCCACCAAGATTGGAGCCATGCCATTCGGGGACACTGCCGCCAGCTTTGCTGTGTGGATTCGGGAACAAAAAACATGAAACCAGTACGTCAAAGAAGAATTCGCACACTACTGCGCTCAAGGCCAAATGGCATGACACCCAATGAGATCGCAGAAGTTACAGGCATACACGTTGCCAATGTCAGAACAGCACTTAGGGCCATGCCAGACGTCTATGTGGACCGTTGGAGGATGGGTAAGCGTGGACAGTTTGAGAAGGTCTGGGCTGCTGTTTATGTTCCTGATGACTGCCCTCACCCCAAAGACCGTTTGAAGTGGGGTGTTTTTTATAAGAAACCAAAAACCCATTGGGTTACTGTTGAAGGAACAATGCAATGAAATGTAAATGCCACCCTGATTCACCATTTCTTTGGTATCAAAACAGAAAACCCAGCATTTTTGTTAAAGATGTTGCGTTCAGACCCAAAAACGTAAGTACCGATGACAAGCTGACCAAAGCCGAAAACATTGTGGCTTACAAGCAGTTCAGCATTCATAGCAGGGCGCATCCCTTGTCCAAACCCACTTTGAACAAACACGAACTATGAGAAAGAAAAGCAGTTACAAACCTCGTGGTGTTCGGTTGGACAACATGAACTGGATACTGGCTGGCATGAAAAAGGTGGGGACACTGCCTACTGCTGGTGTTTCTTTGAAGCTTAAAAACCATGCAGCTTTGGAATCTATCTTGACAGGCAAAGGGACACGGGAGGACGTTGATGTGCTGATTGCTGCTGTCAACATGAGCGAAGCCCTGATCCGTATCCGTGACGACCTCGGACGGGATTGGGCCAAAGAGATCAGGGAAGCCCAAGACGCCATTTACACAATGGGTAAGCGTGGCTTTGAGAAAAACAGGTTTGCGTTTACTGGACCAGAGATGAATGCTGTTAAGTTAATCATGGATTTGCATGACACCCAGCTAGACGAGTGTTCTGTCAAGGAGATGGAGCATGCCTTGTTCATTGTTGCTGAAGAGATCCGGCTGAAGAAGGCTAGACCTATTTTGGAGCCAGCGTAATGGAAATCGATGACCCGTTTGTTTACAAGAAGCCAGAGTGGCTGGTGCTTGAAGAGCGTGAGAAGCGTAGAGAAGCCAGAGCAAAGCGCCTTGGCAGACCTATTGGTAAATGGGGAGGAAGGCGTAAAGGGGCCGGAAAGAAAAGAGAACGCCCATATGACGCAAAGGTGTATATCAATCACACCAGGATGCAATATCTCCTACTGATGGACATGGGAGAAGGTGACCTGAGTGCTGGTGTACAGAAATTAATTGATGAAAAATTGGAATCGTAATG
>JBBAQJ010000069.1:2533-6351 GCA_040400365.1 Polynucleobacter sp.
AATGGACATTGACCCAAACAAATGCGTGGCATACATCATGGAAAACGCCCCTAAATTTGCCAAAGCAAAGGCAGAGCGGGTGTTTATTGAGAATTACCTGAGAACGGTAAAAAGCCGTTTGATGAATAAAGAAGAGGGCACATTGGGCAACAAGGAAGCTTATGCCTATGCTCACCCAGAGTACGAAGCCCAGTTGAAGGGTCTGCAAGCAGCTACAGAAGAAGAGGAAAACCTCAAATTCATGCTGTTGGCTGCTCAAATGAGGCATGACACCTGGAAAACCCAGGAATACAGCAAGCGCCAAGAGCTTAAGAACCTGTCATGAGCAAGATCAGACAATCAGCTAGGGGTGAAGACTGCACAATCAACTTGATTGGGGTGTGCAATTACAACCCTGAAACTGTTGTTTGGGCACATTCAAACCGATACCAGGATGGTAAGGGCATGGGGTTGAAGGCCAAGGATGAGAATGGAGCATATGCCTGTTATGCCTGTCATCAGGTGTACGACAGACAAAGAAAACGCCCAGAACACCTTTCCTTGGACAATGTTGAAGAAGCTTTTACAATGGCGATGATGAAATCTAGACAGATTCTCAAAGACAAGGGTTTGATATGAACAAAGATGTCGGTCAATTCATACTGACGCTGCTTCATGCAGCCACCAATACGCACCTGTTGCACCTCAAAAGCACCAGCTATGCCGAGCATATGGCTTTGGGTGACTTCTATACAAAGCTTCCCGACCTGGTTGATGTGGTGGCCGAAGGCATCCAAGGCATCACAGAAGAGCTGATCGAATACCCGGTTGACTACTACCCACCAATGGACAACGCCCTAGACGAGTTGCGGTCCCTTAAAGACTTTGTCAAAGACGAGCGGGAAGTGCTACCGCAGGATTCAGAGATCCAAAATGCTGTTGACGAGATTGCCGATTTGATCGACAGTACGATTTACAAGCTCAAATTCCTGAAGTGATTTCCTCAAGGCGAGAGACTTAGGCCCCCTAACCGGGGCCTTTTTTTTGGAAAAAAACCTGCCAGAAATTTAGCTTTTTGACCAATCAGAAAAACAGGGGTCCAAATTTTTTGGGGAGGGGGGTCTTTTTATTTTGGGAAAAAATGTTGGTCAAAAACCAGGCTCAAGAGGGGTGTCGAGGGGGCTGTCTAGGGGTAAACCCCCATAGAATCGATTAAACGACCCACAATGAGCGATCGCCTATAGGTGCATCCTAGGGTGCGTTGACCCCGAAAAGCGCCCCAAAAGGCCATTAAACCCGTCTGAATCGCCGATTTCCCGTGCTGCAGATACAGTCACCCAGCGAACCCCCATAAAAAGCAAAGCCCAGCAAGCGAAACCCAGCAAGCAAGGCAAAACCCAGCAAGCAAAGCAAGCAAAGCAAGCAAAACAATGGGCAAGGCTAATCCCTGGCGCAAATCACCATAAAAAGCAAGCCCAGCAAGGCCGAAACCCTGCAAAGCAAAAAAGCCCCTAAGGGCTTATTTATTGATGCGGCTGCGCTTCACTGTATCCCTGGTCAAATAGTTTTCTGACATAGGGTCGGTCGGTTTCGGTTTCCAATGCATAAGCGTG
This sequence comes from Polynucleobacter sp., assembly GCA_040400365.1. Classification (GTDB taxonomy): domain Bacteria; phylum Pseudomonadota; class Gammaproteobacteria; order Burkholderiales; family Burkholderiaceae; genus Polynucleobacter. The sequence continues at coordinate 4,126 of JBBAQJ010000069.1, forward strand.
TGAAAACCAGCTTTTCCAGTGCTGGGCGCGTGATTCATCGCGCTGCAGTCTTGCCTGAGCGCATTTGTACCCGGCCTCAAAGTAAGCATGTTCGGTGTTGAGCATAAAAATCCTTTTCAGTGCATTGCAATGGCGATAACCCGGCCTTGCATTTGAGGCAAGCCGCATGCATGACCAGCGCCAGTGCATGAGCCGCATGACCCTGGGCAGGGGAAAACCTTTTGATCAGGGAAAAGCGCCCTAATGGCGGCATTTGTGCTGGGCTTGCCGTGATCAGTGTTTTTTACTTTGCGCCCAATGGATACCGCGATGAATTCACCGCGAGTAATGGGCAAAGCTTTGACGTAATTCACCATTGCAGCGCTTGCATTGTGACCGCCTGAAATGTTCAATTTGTAATTTGTAGGCCATGTTCCAATGGCGTCAAAGCCCAGCAAGGCCGCGAAGCTTTTGGAATACCCGTAAGCGCGTGCATTGGGGTGATTTTTTAATGTATCCATCCAAAAAGCCACATCTGCCCCATTGGCGAAATCGCCATCCACATAAAGCCGAAAATCAAATCCATCCGGGTTTTTTGTTGCAATGAGCGAAAAAGCATCCGCGATAATATTGGGCGCAAAGCGCATTAAATACGCGTTTTGGGCCATCCGGGCAAATGCTGCAGGGTATCGCCAAGCGCGGTATGAATAACAAAAGTTGATACAGTCACCAGCGCCAGGGCAAGTGACACCGGGCAAGGTGGAAAAGCTTACAAAAGGCAATTTGCTGTTACCGCCCAGCGCAAATACTGAAAAGCGCGGGTTATTGTCGGCAAATGTATCGGCAAGCTTGGCAAATGAGCTTTGCCATCCCTTACCCTGAAAATCATCATCGATTTGCAGGGAATAAAGCGCCTTTTGTATTTCACAGTGCCCGCCAGTTTGAATTGCCACTGCAAGGTTTTGCAGCTTTGAGAATTTTGGGGCTGTTTTAAATTGCTTGATTTGCATGATATTAATTCCGTGAATATATTAATTTGAGGGTTTATTTAATGTGGATAACCTGAAAATGGTTTCTCAAATATTCAGTTGGATTATTGAATATGGCATCCAATAAGTTCTTTGGTTTTTCCTGCTCAACCCAGCGGATGGAATAAATACGCGATGATTTTTCACCTAGTTGGGCTTTTGCGTGAAATCTGTCCCACAAAAGCGCCATTGTTTTTGTAGGTTTGCTCTTATCAAGGTTGCATTGTGTCTGCGCGCCGCGATGGGTTTTGTATCCCTTAGGGTTCCCGACAATTTCATTGTTGCAATCAAAAATAAAAAACATGATCAAGCCCCATAAATGATGAAATAAGCGACAAAAGGCGCGCCGATAGTTGCGGCAAACAATGTTGCATGCAAGAGATCAATAAAAAAGCTTTTCATTTTGGTTCACTTTGCAGAGTAAGGGTAAGGGAGAGTGTCTGATCCGGTGGCTTTGCGTTCGCCAGCATCTGCATGGATGGCGGGTTCTATAGCATCATCCAGTTCTGCGAGATCATCATCTGTTAACAGTTCCAGCACGCTAGTGCCATCCAGCATGGCGTCATTCAATTGGGTTTTGTAGATTCCCTCATGGTCATGCCAAGCAGATGCGGTAACCCATAGATGGGCACGGCGAATCAAATGCTCAAATTCGATTGTGATTGTGGGTGGAGTGTTTCGATACATGTTAAGCCCCTTGATTCATGAATTGATCGTAAGCAACCGAATCGGCATGAACCCGGCTAAAAAGGTCAGAGAAGGCCGTTAACAGGGTTTCGCGATTGTTTTGATCCGCCAGCATGTAAGCGCATGAAATCGCGCTAGCGAAGCTTCCATACTGATGCTGCATGCGGTGAGCCGCTTTGAGGGCTTGATCGTGCGTGAGGGTGTTCATAATATTCCTTTGATAGTTGAACAATGAGGGGCCAAAAACTGTGCCCTTCACCTATATAGCGCGAAAGAATCGTGCCAGTTCTCGTAAGTTGTTGATTCTATTGACCCCTCCAAAACCCTAATAGGGTGAACCCTTAAAACCTAGGTTCACTTGAAATGATTGATCAAGTGAAGATGCTAATGGGTTATCAATAGCATGTGCGCCTGGTGCGCTGCGATGGGTTGTTTTCCAGCGAGAGAACGAAAAGAAAAACAAAGAAACCCAATGCCTGTTTTCACTCTTCTACAGAGAGAGACAGACACTAAAACAAGCCTGAACATTTCC
>JBBAQJ010000070.1:0-6336 GCA_040400365.1 Polynucleobacter sp.
GTTTTGAGGCGAACTACCAAGATGATCACAGGGTCGTTCAAGGCTTTGAAGATGTGCAAAAAATAATGAGTGGAAAGGAGATGCACTTAGAAATCAAGCAGATTCCAGGTGAGCACAATTACAGCATTCGAATTTTCCACCCATCGGACCCGTTAGCGCTGACCAAATTGTTGCCGGTCATGGAAGCCTTCGGCTTGCCAATCTCCGCCGAATTTCCATACATTTTCTCGGCTCCAAACATTCGCACTTGGTGGCTACAAGAGTTGGAATTCAATCTTGGACGTGATTTAGAGCCAAGGACTATTAGTGAACTCGAACATGCAATTCAGCTGGTGATTGATGAGGCTTTTGAAAACGACCGAATCTTCAGCCTTGTTACTCATCACAATTTGGATCTGAACTCAGCTTTGTCACTAATGTTGCTGCGAAACTACGTATCGCAGTGGCTGAATAGCTCGGCTTTGGCGATTGAGTCGGCACTGCTGGCACACCCGACAATCAGTTCTAAGTGTGCAGAACTATTTCGCTGTCGACTGGCAGTTGGCGAGAATTTTGAAGATCTTGCGATTGAACTGCTAGCCCTGATTGATGAGATTCCGAATCTAGAGCAAGACCGCATTTTTCGGGCGGTTTACGAATCAATTAATGCCGCGGTTCGAACCAATCTGTATCAGAACCTGGATTTGAATTCGCAAGCTATTGCAGTGAAATTTAAGTCTGCAGAGATTCCATCTTTGCCAGAGCCGAAACCATTTTCTGAAGTGTGGGTCGAATCTGCCCGAGTGCGCGGGCTCCATATCCGCTTTGGTGCAGTGGCGCGTGGCGGTTTGCGTTGGAGTGATCGCTTCGATGATTTGAGAACCGAAATCATGGGGTTGGTGCGAGCTCAAATCGTCAAGAACTCCGTGATTGTTCCGACCGGCGCTAAAGGTGGTTTCTTTCCAAAACGTTTGCAACCAGATTTAGAGCGGACGGCGGCGTTTGAGATTGCAGTTTCTGCCTACTGTGAGTTCATTGAGGCGCTCCTAGATTTGGCCGACAACTATCGGGGAAGCGAACTTGAAGCCGCCAATTTGGTAGCACTAGATGCTCCGGATCCATATTTGGTTGTTGCAGCAGATAAGGGCACCGCGACATTCTCAGACTTCGCAAATGAAATCTCAGTGCGCCGCGGTTTTTGGTTGGGTGACGCTTTCGCGAGCGGGGGTTCAAATGGATACGACCACAAAGGCATGGGAATCACAGCCCGAGGTGCTTTTGAGTCCGTTAAGCATCATTTTGCGCTGCTGGGAATTAACCCTGAAGTCGACCCAATCCGAATGATTGGTATCGGAGACATGAGTGGCGACGTCTTTGGAAATGGTCTGCTGCTTTCGCGGAGTCTGCAGCTGTTGGCGGCCTTTGATCACAGACATATTTTTCTTGATCCAAACCCGAATTCCGAAGTTACTTTTGAAGAACGTAATCGTTTATTCAACCTACCAAGATCTAGTTGGGATGACTTCAACCGAGAGGTAATTAGTGCAGGAGGTGGGGTGTTCCCTCGTAGCGCTAAACAAATTGTGATTACGCCTGAAATGAAAGCAGCTTTAGATATTAAAGCCGATGTCCTCACCCCAAATGCGCTAATTGCCGCCATCCTCAAGGCGCCAGTTGATTTGTTGTGGAATGGTGGAATCGGTACATACGTAAAGTCGAGTCTCGAGACTCACGCGCAAGTGGGGGATAAATCAAACGACGCAATTCGGATTGATGCTGCTGAACTTCGAGTGCGGGTGGTTGGTGAAGGCGGAAACCTTGGATTTACAAGTGCTGGTCGAGTAGAGGCAGCGCTAAATGGAATTGCGATTAACACAGATGCGATTGATAACTCTGCTGGTGTTGACACCTCAGACCATGAAGTGAATCTGAAAATTCTGCTAAGTCACTTGTCAGATGCCAATGAGCGAAATCAACTATTGCATTCCCTCACAGACCAAGTTGCAGAACTGGTTCTAGCCGACAACATCGCCCAGAACTCTGTTTTGACACAGGCGGCCCACCGTGCTGACGGCATGGCTGCCGTGCATGCGCGAATGCTTATGAGTTGGTCTCAGCAAGGCTTGATTGATCTCGAACTTGAGGGTATGCCTTCGCCAAGCGAACTCTTGCGACGTAGCACTCAAGGTCAAGGGCTGACCAAACCAGAATTATCGGTATTGCTAGCACATATGAAACTGCAGCTGAAAGATTTGATTTTGCAGAGTGACATCCCCAGCCAAACCTGGGCAGAAAAGTTTCTCTTTTCGTATTTCCCAGCTGAGTTACACGTTGCTTTTCGCTATGAAGTGACTTCGCATCCACTGCGAGCCGAAATCATTTCTACAGTAATTGCTAACTACTTAGTGAATAGGGCTGGTGTAACTGCTTTCTGGCGAATAACCGAAGAGACGAACTCGGATCCACTTGATGTGGTGAGGGCGTATTTGTTTGGGTTTGAGATTGCGGATTTGGACTCAATCTATCGGTGGGTAAATGAGATATCGTGGCAGCACAAAACTGGTCGAATTTTGCTCACCAAGGAAATTCGCCGCTATCAAGATCGAATTGCTCGCTGGCTACTCTCAAATCGAGTGAGTGGTTCCAACTACTTTACGGAATTAGATGAGATGCGGGGGGCTTTCTTGCAAGTTCGAAAAAACATTTCGAGCAATCTGAGAGGTGATGAGTTTGAGCGTTGGCAAAACCAATCGCAGCGATACATTGATAACTCAATTCCGCAAGAGCTGGCCGAACTTGTCAGTGGTTTACTAGATGAATATGTGGCACTCGATCTGCTCGAGTTAAAAATGCCACTTTCGATTCAGGAGTCGAGTGCGCGGTATTTTGAAATTTCACATCAGCTAGCTGGTGATCGAGTGCTGAACCTCATCAGCGCTTTGCCGCGAGACGACGTTTGGCAAACCAAAGCCAGGGCAGCGTTGCGAGCCGATATGTACTCTATCTTGGCAGCTGTAACCGCTAGTAGTCTGCGGACTCACGCCGATTTCCAAGTATGGCAAAATTTGCATTCAGGTGAGGTGTCCAAAGTACAAAATTTGATTAGTGAGATTGAACAGTTGCCAAGTGCTGATATTTCGGCGCTTTCAGTGGTCCTTCGGAATTTGCGTAACTTCGTAAACCAGTTGCTGAGCGCTGAGAGTTCTAGTACTCCGTAACTCTCTGTTTATTTTTTGTGAGGAAAGTTAGGCGCAGAGTTCGGCTATTCGAATGTTGAGAAATTCCATTTCTTTGAGATTCAATCCCATCTAACTTTCGGTTTCGAAGCCGCGGGTTGTTCCCCTGAATCCCAATCCGCGGCCTTCGCATTTTTCGGAGGTTTCATGAAACTTGATTCACTTTTGAATGATTCATCTATTGAAGAAATCTGGATTAATTCACCCGATCGAATTTTTGTGGCTCGGAATGGAATTTCTGAACAACAAACTATCAAAACGACCGATGCTGAGATTGGGATTTGGATTGAAAAGTTGATGGCGCATTCGCAGCGTCGGCTTGATCGTTCATCACCTTTTGTTGATGCCACCCTCGAGGATGGGTCCCGGTTACATGTCGCTATCCCAGACGTTGTTGAAAAACACTGGGCTGTAAATATTCGCCGATTTATTCGGAGGATGAATTCGCTGGAGGCTTTGCAGACTGCTGAGGTTATTAACGCGGAGATTGCGCTATTGCTCGAGGCGGCCGTTTTAGCCGGCTATAACCTGATCATCAGTGGTGGCACTGGCGCTGGAAAAACCACATTAGTGAATTCTCTGCTTGCGGTTGTTCCCTCCAATCTGAGAATCATTACTTGTGAAGAAGTTAGAGAGTTAGAGGTCAAACAACGGGATTGTGTTGCTCTACAAACAAAACCTGCGAACTTAGAAGGTGCGGGCGAGGTTGATCTACGGGAATTAATCCGACAATCAATGCGGATGCGACCTGAACGCCTGGTGGTTGGTGAAGTTCGCGGCGCCGAAGCCTTTGACATGCTCCTGGCTTTCAATAGTGGTCAGCCTGGATTCGCCACCATCCACGCAAATTCGGCCCGTGAGGCCATCCACAAACTGACTGCCTTACCACTTTTGGCTGGTCGGAATGTCACGCAAGACTTTGTGATTCCAGCGGTTGCAAGTGCCGTGGATTTAATCGTGCAGATCCGTCGGGATCATCACGGTAAACGTCGGGTCACTGAAATAGTGGCGCTAACTGGAATCGTCCAAGGTACCGAAATAGAAGCTAAATCTTTGGTTGCTTGGAACGGAACTGATTGGATAATTCAATCGAGTCAATTACCAAAAGCTGAAGTTCGGCAAGGCGCGGTAGATGCGGCCTCAATCTGGTCGGCGGTTGCAAGCCCAGCTAGAACAAAGGTGGCTTGATGGCTCAACTAATTGGAATTGGCGTTGCTGTCGGTATTTGGCTGGTTACTATGGCTTTTTGGCCAGAGCCGAAAATAAAAGTTAAAGAAACCATCACGGTGGACTGGCCTACATTCATCGAGGATGTCGCGAGCAATGTTCGTGCGGGTTCGGCGCTACCAAACGCAGTTTTCTCGGCCGGCCATCGTTTACCGCCATCGGCAGCAGCAGCTTTTTCACAAGCCGAAGCTCATTGGCAAACGACAGGTGGTTTTTTAACCAGCCTGGAGTCTTTGGGCCAGGTATTTCCGGAAGCTGGATTCCAGCTCTTTGCTAGCACCGCAAACTTATCTTTCACGCAGGGAGGTAGCAGCGTCCCCACTGTGCTCTCGCAGTTAGCGCGGAGTTTGCGTTCCCGAAAGCAACTCGCGAATGATGTGGCAGCGCGTCAAGCCACAACAGTTAACTCGGCCAAGGTGGCTGTGGTGGCGCCAGTGCTGGTGCTAGGTCTCACTGGCATGCGAGAAGAAGTTCGGGCTGCCTACCAGAGTGCCTCGGGATTGCTGGTGCTCATAGCGATTTTTATGTTGACGGCCAGTTCGTATTGGTTAATGGTGAAAACTGCCAAAATGCCTGAACTTGATTGGATTCGTTAATGGGTCTGTTAATCGGCGGTTTTGTTGGTTTTGGTTTTTGGCTAATCTTGAAATCTTGGCAGCCTCGAAAATTGTGGCGACCTAAAGGCCAAATAAGTTGGCTGTTCGTGCTGCCAGTTGTCTCCATAATCGGCGTGGCTGTATTAAGTGCTTCCGTTTGGCTGGCTGCGACCGCAGCTATCGCCGGCGTAATCGCAGGTCAGAAAATTGATGAATACACAGAAATCCAAAAACTTCAGAAGTCTCGGTTGAAAGACAGTTTATTGCTACCCAATCTGATTGATCTACTCTCAGTCTCGTTAACTGCGGGGCTTTCTTTGCGGTCATCGCTCACGAACGCAATTCAATTGGCTGACTCAGAGATCCAAAAAAATTGGCAAGGAATCCTGACGAATTCTGAAAAAAGTTTTGCCGTACAGCTTGAACAGGTTTCGCGGGAATTGCCAGGCTTTGCCTCAGCCAAACTAGCCGAGCAACTTCTCATCTCTATCGAACGAGGCACTGCCTTGCTGCCTATGCTCGATGCGATTGCAGTGGATATTAGATCCACAAATTATCGGATGCTTCATGAAAAAGCAGCTGCAAAAGATGTCTGGATGATGTTGCCGGTGGTTTTTGGGATTTTGCCATCCGTGACTGCCATTGCAATTTATCCAGCTTTAACAACCCTTTCAAATATCTAGGAGCAAAATGAATCTACTCAATCGAATCCATCGCAATCTCGCCTCTGAACGAGGCGACGTTCCGGGTTGGGTTCTCGTCACAGTAATGACCGCGGGTCTAGTAACTGCACTCTGGCTCGTGGCAGATGGCCAGTTATCTGGCGTGCTAAATCGAGCAATCTCGCAGGTTGCCGGTTAATGAATCTCAAAGCAGCGGATGGAAGTGCTCCCATTGGTTTTGCTCTGGTTGCCCCAATTGGATTATTACTTCTATTCGCGAGCTTTGATTTAGCTTTTCTACTTTGGAAACAGTCAATAGCTAGAGCTGAGATCCAATCAATCGTGGCTGAGATTTCCCGTAATCCAGTTCAATCGAATCAAATCTGGGAAGACTGGAAATCAACAAACCCAAAACTACTGGTTTCATCAAATTTGCAAACAAAAGCGTTCCTCGGCACAGACGTACATATCGCAACAGCCAAATTCAAAATCAATTCTCTAACTGGCTGGCCAATCACATTTGTAGTTAGAGCTGAAAGGACTGCGGAATGAAATTTTCCGATGAATCGGGGAATGTTGTGGTTGAAACTGTGTTTGGAATTTTGCTATTTGGTGTTTTTGTGTTTCCAATTGTGA
>JBBAQJ010000071.1:0-6295 GCA_040400365.1 Polynucleobacter sp.
AGCAGTCGAGATTTTTCATGAAGAGGATCCAGGGCAGCCAGCCGGAATGGTCGTGCTCTCAGCCCCCAATCCAAATAACCCTGATTGGGTTGATCTTCAAATCGAATGCAAATTAGAGCTTGCCCAAAGTGGCAAACTCCATCTTGGTAACGCCAGCGGCCCTAGCCTAGAGCTTGGAAAACTGCCCTACTCGCTGATTGAGATTTAATCAGGCATAGTATTGGTATGTGCCTCATATTATTTGCCTGGAAATCGCACCCAAAATATCCATTGGTGGTAGCCGCCAATCGAGATGAGTTCTATGAGCGCAATACCACTGGCATCGCTTGGTGGCCTGAGCATCCCGATGTAGTGGCAGGCCGCGATCATGCCGATGTGATTGGAAGTCCGGGTACCTGGTTAGGACTCAATCGGCAGGGGCGTTTTTCAGCGCTTACGAACGTGCGCTCACCGAGTGAGAAAAAACCCGATGCTAGAACTCGAGGTGAGCTACCCTATTTGTATTTAACGAGCCCGGATAAACCAGACCACTTCATTGAAAAGCACAGTAAGCGCTTTGATCAGTACAACGGTTTTAATCTACTGATGGCCGATCTGAGTGATCCGAGTGACGCTCAAATGCATTGGGTGAGTAATCGCGTGGTGATGGGTAAATCCGTGCGCCCGCGCAAAACATTTCCAAGTCAACCTTTAGCACCCGGTGTCTATGGGCTATCGAATGCCATGCTTGATACACCATGGCCCAAAGTAAATCACCGGATTGCCGCATTCGCCCAAACTTTAGCAATGGATGGCGGCGGCTTAAAAAATTCCGATGCCTATCTCCATTTATTGGCAGATGACCATCAGGCCCCAGAACGTGAACTTCCGAGCACCGGCGTTAGCTTGGAATGGGAGAAAGCACTTTCCTCAGCTTTTATTCGGACCGAACATTACGGCACACGCTCAAGCACTGTATTGCGAGTTCGCAACGATGGTAACTATGAGATGGTGGAGCGGCGCTTTGATGCTAACGGCGTGATTGCGCACGACGTAATTACCGGTAGTCTAATTGGGTCTGCTTGGGCCAATTACTCGGTGTAACAATGGCCTTTCCCCTTCAGGATGACGATACCTATCAATCGATTGCACCCACGCCCCTTCCAGACCCCTATTGGGTAGGATTCTCACCCTCGCTTGGGCGAGAGCTTGGTATTGCCCTCAATGAATCCGGACTCCCCACTGACCCACGTTGGTTAAATGTTTTAAGTGGTAATGCATTAGCTACTAATGAACATGTTTTCTCCAATCCAATCGCCACAGCGTATAGCGGTCACCAATTTGGTATCTGGGCTGGCCAACTGGGCGATGGTCGCGCCATTCTCTTGGGCGACATTGGCCCCTATGAGATTCAATTAAAAGGTTCAGGGATCACCCGCTATTCGCGCATGGGGGATGGCCGAGCCGTATTACGCTCATCCATTCGTGAGTTTTTGGGTAGTGAGGCCATGCATGCTCTTGGCGTACCAACCAGTCGAGCGTTAGCGGTCACTGGATCCAAAAAGCCAGTGATGCGCGAGACCCTGGAAACAGCCGCAGTCTGTACACGCCTAGCCCCCAGCTTTCTGCGCGTGGGTCATTTTGAGCACTATGCTGCTGCCCGCCAAACCGAGAGCCTCCAGCAATTAGCTGACTATCTACTCGATATCCATTACCAAGAGTGCCGGGATAGTGACGATCCCTACCTCTCACTATTTTCAGCAATGAGTCGTCGTAGTGCGGAGCTGGTTGCACATTGGCAATCCGTAGGCTTTTGCCATGGTGTTCTTAATAGTGACAACATCAGCGTTTTGGGTCTCACCATCGATTACGGCCCCTTTGGAATGATGGATCGCTTTCAAATGGATCACATCTGCAACCACAGCGATTCTCAAGGAAGGTATGCCTATCATCGTCAACCACAAATCATGCATTGGAATATGGCGTGCTTGGCAGGCGGTATGCTGCCTTTATTAGAAAAAAGGTATTCAACCGAAGAGGCCCAACAGAAATTACAAACTGCTCTGGAGCAATTTCCGACGCAATACCGTGATGCTTGGTTGCGGCGCTTTCGAGCAAAGCTGGGTTTAACAGATGAGCACGCCAATGATTTCGCATTGATTGAGAACTTATTGCAACTGATGCATCAGAATCGAGTGGATTTCACAGCAACATTCCGTCTTTTTGCTCAAGTCCAAGCGCAGGCTGATTCTCAATCCAATCCATTACGGGATCACTTCGTTGACCGCCAAGCTTTTGATGCTTGGATGCAATCGTATTTGGATCGACTAAAACTTGAACAGCAATCTGATCTCATTCGACAGAATGTGATTCTCAATACCAATCCGAAATTTGTTTTGCGTAACTACCTGGCACAGCACGCCATCGAGCTAGCCCAGCAGGATGATTTTTCAGAAGTTCAAAAACTCTTACAGATTCTCGAGAACCCCTACGCAGAACAGGCTGAGCATGAGGCTTACTCAGCCCCTCCCCCCAAAGAGCTCGAGGATATAGTCCTTAGCTGCTCCTCTTAATCCTTCTTTACAATCCAATCTATGACTAAAAGTGATGAGCAATACCGTCAAGAGTTATCGGAGATTGAGTATCGGGTAACGCGCCAGGCGGCAACCGAACCACCCTTCTCGGGTCGCTACTGGGATCATTGGGAAAATGGCCTCTACCGTTGTGTCTGCTGTGGCACGCCATTATTTGTATCAACCACTAAATTTGATGCGGGTTGCGGATGGCCGAGTTATCACAGCCCCGCCAATCCTCAGGTCATTAGTGAGCATCGGGATTTGACCCACGGCATGATCCGAACTGAGGTGCGTTGCTCTAACTGCGATGCCCATCTCGGACACGTCTTTGAAGACGGCCCCCATCCCACTGGTCTGCGCTACTGCATTAATTCTGCATCATTACGCTTTGAGCCGAGCCCAAACGCCACCCTCAAGCAATCCTCATGAAAAAATTTCTCTTTGACCTATTCCCGGTCATCCTCTTCTTTGCCGCATTCAAACTTGCCGATATCTATGTGGCAACCATCGTGGCAATCATTGCAACCATTGCCCAAATTATGTGGCTTTATCTGCGTCGGCAAAAAATAGAGGGTATGCAATGGGCTAGCCTAGTGCTGATTGTTATCTTTGGTGGTCTAACCATACTGTTAAAAGATAAAACCTTTATCCAGTGGAAGCCTACTGTCTTGTATTGGCTGTTTGCAGCGGTACTCTTCTTTAGCGCTCAGTTCTTTAAGAAAAATTGGATTGAAAGCCTGATGGGAAAGCAAGTAACCTTGAAACCCGGCAGCCCACGTTCAATCTGGATTAAGCTCAATCATGCTTGGGCAGCATTCTTTTTCTTGATGGGCGTTCTGAATCTTTATGTTGCCTACACCTTCTCTGAGGATGTTTGGGTAAACTTCAAACTCTTTGGCGGCATTGGTTTACTCATTCTCTTCATCATTGCTCAGGGTCTATGGTTAAGTCGTCATATGGAGACGGATGAAGCATGATGACCAATCAAGAACGCATTGCTGCATTTCAGGCTAGCTTGCAAAAGCAACTCCAACCAACTCAGCTCGTCATCGACGATGAGAGTCATTTGCACGCTGGTCATGCGGGTGCCGCCGGGGGTGCGGGTCACTTTCGGATCACGATTACAGCGCAGGCATTTACTGGTCTTAACAGCGTGGCACGTCACCGCTTGGTGTATGGCGCATTAAAAGAGTTCATGCCGCACGAGATTCACGCCCTTGCCATCCATGCATTTGCACCAAATGAGTCATAATTCTTCTTTTAGCCTCTTAATCCCCTATATGCACCTGACCAAAAAAATAATCATCGTCTGCTCCATCGGCCTCATGAGTACCCCTGTAATTGCACAAAATGCAGCGATTGTGAACGGCAAGCCCATCCCCAAGGCACAGCTTGATCGTCTCATTAAAAATTCAGGCCAGTCCGCAACCGATCCAAAGATTCGTGAGCAAGGCCGTGAACTCCTCATTACCCGAGAATTGATTATTCAGGAATCGGATAAGCGTGGTGTTAGTCAAAAAGATGATGTGAAGGATCAAATCGAGCAAGCACGCTTGGGCGTATTGGTGGCAGCCCTATTTGATGATTACATCGATAAAGGTGGTATTACCGAAGAAGATTACAAAACGGCATACGACTCCATTAAAAGTCAATTTGGTGGTAAAGAATATAAAGTGCGTCACATCTTGGTAGAAAAAGAAGCGGATGCCAAAGCTCTCATTGCAAAGATGAAAGCCGGTGCAAAGTTTGGTGATCTGGCCAAGGCTAACTCTAAAGATCCGGGCTCTGCTCCTGAAGGTGGAGAGCTTGGTTGGGTGAGTGATAAAGCCCTAGTTCCTGAGTTTTCTAAGGCAATGACCTCTTTACAAAAAGGTCAGATGACCGATAAGCCGGTGAAGACTCAATTTGGCTGGCATATTATTCAGCTCGAAGATGTGCGCGATGTGAAGATACCCACGATGGCTGAAATCAAGGAACAGTTAAAGTCGATGCTGATGCAAGATCAGGCTTGGCAAAAGGCTAAGTTCTCTGAAATGATGAAGAAGATTCGCGAGAAAGCCCGGATTGAGTAAGATGATCTTACACACCATGCTGCGCGTGGGCGACATTGCCCGCTCGGTTGATTTCTATACCCGCGTATTGGGTATGAACCTATTGCGTACAACCAATCGCGAGGAGCAAAAGTATTCCCTGGCCTTTGTGGGATTTGGACGCGGTAATGAGGATGGGCAGGCAGAAATTGAGCTCACCTATAACTACGGAGTAACTGCCTACGACCATGGCACCGCCTATGGTCATATCGCGATTGCTGTCCCCGATGTTTACAAGGCATGCGATGACATTGCTGCTGCTGGAGGAACGATTACTCGTCCTGCTGGCCCAGTTCAGGGTGGCAAAACATTAATTGCCTTCATCACCGACCCCGATGGATACAAGATCGAGCTGATTCAGCGCTAATTTGATGCACTTGGCTGATTCGTATGCAAGCTAAGTATGAGGTTCGGGTTCTCAATCAAATTTCGGATGTTCCTCAGCGGGCATGGGACTCAATCCTGCCGTCCTCTGCCGGCCCCTTCATGCAGTACTCATTTCTGAATCTTTTAGAGAAAACGGGCTGCGTGAGTGCAGAAACAGGATGGAAGCCATCACATCTGACGCTCTATGAAGCTGGTGGAGAATCGCTTCTTGGCGCATTACCTCTTTACCTTAAAACTCACTCATACGGAGAGTATGTCTTTGATTGGTCCTGGGCAGAGGCCTATACCCAAGCAGGGCTGCCCTACTTTCCCAAAGCACTTAGCGCCATCCCCTTTACTCCGGTTACCTCTTCACGCTTATTAGCCCGATCAACCGAGCATCAAGAAGCCCTGGTTGCCGGTTTAAAACAATTGGTTGGCGAGCTAGATCTATCCTCTGCCCACCTTCTTTTTCCCTTCGAGGAAGAGGAAAATCTTCTTCGTGAAGCAGGATTTTTAAAGCGCGAGTCAGTTCAGTTTCATTGGCATAACCAGGGCTACTCTGATTTTGAAGCCTTTTTATCCACCCTCACCATGAAACGACGCAAGAATATTAAGCGTGAACGCAAGCAGGTTCAAAGTGCAGGCATTACCTTTGAACACCTTCCTGGAGAATTGGCCGCCGAGGAAGATGTTCTGTTTTTCTACCGCTGCTATCGCAATACCTATCAGAACCACTACTCCAGTCCCTATCTGAATCAACTCTTTTTTCAGGAGTGGGTCCAGCAGATGCCCCGAAATCTTCATTTGATTGTGGCCAAACGTGAAGGTCAAGCGATTGCCAGTGCCCTATTGGTAATTGATCGTGAACTGAGTAAGGCCTATGGTCGGTATTGGGGGTGTGTGGAGCAACACCCCTGCCTTCATTTTGAGACCGCGTTCTATCAGACGATTGAGTATTGCATCCGCGAGGGAATCCAAACCTTGGAAGGCGGTGCGCAAGGTGAGCACAAGATGGCACGAGGGTTTATGCCAACAAGCGTCTCGTCATACCACCATCTGAGAGATCCACGCTTTGCTGCTGCAGTGGCACGCTTTCTGGAGCGTGAGCGTGAAGGGATTGGCCTCTATCTTGATGAGTTGGCCGAGCATAGCCCCTTGCGCCAGGACTCTGATTCAAGCAGCCCGGGCAGAATTGAACTCGATGCATTAAAGTAAGGCATGAACTCAATCAATAACGGTGGTAATTCTTTAGGAAACGGGGATAGCGATTCTGACTCCTCG
>JBBAQJ010000072.1:0-6196 GCA_040400365.1 Polynucleobacter sp.
TAACCGCATAGACAATAGTTCCGGGCCAGATAATCTCTCTGATATTGCTCTCATCGACTTTTATATGTGGTCGATTGACCTGAAAATCGTAGTATTCCTCGCTATCTACAACAGCGATTTGTTGATGTGACCAAATGGTCAAAAGATGGGTTATTGCGGATGTTGCAGACTCAGCAGCATCATTCCAGCCTTCAAAAGCAGCGATAAGAATGGGGCTTCTTAGGTTAAAGGAGCTCTCACTGAGATGCATATGCAGAGCCTACGATAAACTCACTTAAGTGAGCGTATCCAAAATTAAAGAGGCTAGTTCGCTCCGCCTTGCCCTTGGCAAAAGGGTAGTAATCGCAGATGGCGCCATGGGAACCATGATCCAGAGCGCTAACCCCTCTCTTGATGATTTTCAAGGTCTTGAGGGCTGTAATGAGGTTTTAAACATTACCCGTCCAGAGTTAATCGCAGATATTCACAGACAATATTTCAGCGCGGGAGTAGATGCAGTAGAGACAAATACTTTTGGCGCCAATCTGGCGAACTTAGGTGAGTATGACATTCCAGAGAGAATCTATGAGTTAGCCGAAGCTGGCGCTCGTATCGCTAGAGGCGTTGCAGATGAATTCACCATTTCAAGTGGTGAACCTAAATGGGTTCTAGGATCCCTTGGGCCTGGAACAAAACTTCCAACTCTTGGACACACCACATATGAAGATCTTCGCGCGGCATATCAAGAAGCGTCTCGGGGTCTTATTGATGGTGGATCAGATGCGCTACTAATTGAAACCACTCAAGATCTTCTCCAGGCAAAAGCTGCCGTTAATGGCGCTAGAGCAGCTGTTGATAATTGCGATAAAGATATTTTAATTATTGCTCAAGTCACTGTTGAAACAACTGGAACCATGCTCCTTGGATCTGAGATATCTGCAGCTCTATCTTCTCTGCAATCTTTAGGTGTTGACTTAGTTGGAATGAATTGCGCTACGGGACCTGCTGAGATGAGCGAGCATTTAAGAACTTTAAGCAAGAGTAGCCCGGTTGGCATTTCTGTTATGCCTAATGCAGGACTTCCTATTTTGAAAGATGGGGGCGCTTATTACCCTCTTGACCCAGATGAACTAGCTATCTCACTGGATCAATTTGTTAGAGATTACTCTGTTGGTCTTATCGGAGGTTGCTGCGGAACTACTCCAGAGCACCTCGCTGCGGTAGTGAGAAAAGTTCATGGAACTGCATTAAAAGAGAGAGCTATTACCGACGAAGCCGGCGCATCTTCGCTCTATCAATTTGTTCCATTTCGACAGCAAAACACATACCTCGCAATTGGCGAGCGAACAAATGCCAATGGCTCAAGGGCTTTTAGAGATGCTCTTCTTGCAGAAGATTGGCAGAAGTGTGTTGATATCGCCAAAGATCAGGTTAGAGAGGGAGCTCATATGCTTGATCTCTCAGTCGATTATGTAGGTCGCGATGGCGTAAAAGATATGCGCGAGCTTGCCTCTAGATTTGCGACAGCAACAACGCTTCCAATCGTTCTTGACTCAACAGAGCCAGCAGTGATTAAGGCAGGCCTTGAATCACTTGGCGGGCGATGTGTAATCAACTCGGTCAACTTTGAAGATGGAGATGGCCCTGATTCTAGATTTGCAAGAATCATGCCTATTGCGAAAGAACATGGGGCAGCTCTTATCGCTCTAACAATTGATGAGGAAGGCCAAGCACGAACTGCCGAATGGAAATTGCGAGTTGCTCGTCGTTTGATAAAGGATCTAAATGAAAAATGGGGTATTAAAACCTCCGATATCATCATCGATTGTTTAACTTTTCCAATTGCAACTGGACAAGAAGAAACCCGTAAAGATGGCCTTGAAACTATTAATGCTATTGCTCAACTAAAGAAAGAGTTCCCGCAAGTTCAGACCACACTTGGCATCAGTAATGTTTCATTCGGCCTAAATCCCGCGGCTCGCATCGTTTTAAACTCAGTATTTCTTGCCGAAGCTGTTAAGGCAGGTCTTGATAGCGCAATTGTGCACCCGTCAAAGATTTCTCCTATCTCTCGAATCCCTGAGGAACAAAGAGAAGTTGCGCTCGATCTAATCTATGATCGGCGAAAATTTGAAGGTGATGACTGTGTCTATGACCCGTTATCAAGGCTTCTAGAGCTCTTTGCTGGTGTTGAAGTCACCTCAACTCGTCAATCAAGAGCGGCCGAACTTGCAGCCCTTCCGATAGAGCAACGTCTAGTAAGAAGAATTATCGATGGCGAGAAAGCTGGACTTGAAGCAGATCTTGATCAAGCGCGCCTTGGCGGCATCGCCCCACTTGCCATTATTAATGATTATCTCCTTGAAGGGATGAAGGAAGTGGGAGAACTCTTTGGACGAGGCGAGATGCAGCTTCCCTTTGTCCTTCAATCTGCTGAAGTTATGAAGAGCGCGGTTGCCTTGCTCGAACC
The DNA here is from genome assembly GCA_040400365.1 of Polynucleobacter sp. Taxonomy (GTDB): domain Bacteria; phylum Pseudomonadota; class Gammaproteobacteria; order Burkholderiales; family Burkholderiaceae; genus Polynucleobacter. Next base: position 2,450 of record JBBAQJ010000072.1, read on the forward strand.
TCACATGGAAAAGAGCGATGCAAGTGATCGCGGTTCGATCCTCCTAGCAACAGTAAAAGGCGATGTTCATGACATTGGAAAGAATCTTGTAGACATCATTTTGACCAATAATGGATATCGCGTCGTAAACATTGGAATTAAGCAGACCATCAATCAGATAATCGATGCTGCTCAGCAATCTTCAGTTGATGTTATTGGCATGAGCGGCCTTCTAGTTAAGTCAACGGTAATAATGAAGGAGAATTTAGAAGAGCTTGACAAGCGAGGTTTTGCAGATAAGTGGCCGGTAATTCTTGGTGGAGCTGCTCTTACTAGAACTTTTGTTGAGAAAGATTTGGCAGAGGCATTCCCAGGAACGGTTCGATATGCCAGAGATGCCTTTGAGGGCCTTTCACTAATGGACACCATGATGGGAGTTAAAAAAGGTGTTGAAGGAGTTTCACTTCCACCTCTCAAGGAGCGACGAACTAGAGTCACATCAATTGATGCGCCGCTTACCACCGATACAACAAGAAGTGATGTGGCATCTGATAACCAAGTGCCTAAAGTGCCATTCTTTGGCTCGCGGGTGGTTAAAGGAATTTCTCTAGCTGATTACAGTTCAATGCTTGATGAACGAGCACTTTATGTTGGCCAATGGGGTCTTAAATCCGAGCGCGGTAAATATGAAGAGATGGTCGAAAATCAGGGAAGACCAAGACTTCGCTCTCTGCTAAATGATGCAGTCTCTCAAGGATGGATCAATGCAGCCGTTGTCTATGGATATTTTCCTTGCTACAGCGAAGGTAATGACTTAGTTATCTTGCATCATGAGGGGGAGAAGAAAGATAGCGAGAGGCTTCGTTTTACTTTTCCACGTCAAAGGAGAGATAGAAGGCTCTGTTTAAGTGATTTCTTTAAGAGCAAAGAATCAGGGCTGATTGATGTTGTTGCTTTCCATGTTGTCACGATGGGGCAATCTGTTAGCCAAGCAACTGCAAAGCTCTTTGAGGCCAATGAGTATCGAGAATACCTAGAACTCCATGGGCTTAGCGTTCAGCTAACAGAGGCTCTTGCTGAACACTGGCACGCACGTATTAGATCTGAACTTGGTTTTGCTAGTGATGATAGTAGAGAGCTCTCCGAAATTCTTGATCAGGGCTATCGCGGCTCTAGATATAGTTTTGGCTATCCAGCTTGTCCAGATCTGGGCGCACAAGTTCAACTCTGTGAATTATTAGAGCCAGAGCGAATTGGTGTCGAACTATCCGAGGAGTTTCAGCTACATCCTGAGCAGAGCACCTCGGCGATAATCGTTCATCATCCAGAGGCAAAGTATTTCAATGCTAATTAACGAGTTTCCTTTCAAAGCTGTCTTATGGGATATGGATGGAACTCTCATCGATAGCGAACCGATTTGGATTGGTGAAGAGCGAAGGATCATGGAGTCTCTTGGAGCAACTTGGAGTCAGGAAGATGCGCTCTATTGCATAGGCGGACCAATGGCTCGCGTTGATGCCTATATGCGCTCCAAGTTGCCGGAGAATAGACGTGAAGAGTTTGGCGAATATGCGCTTACAAAGATTCTTCTTGAATCGATGGTAGAAAGATTAAAGCAAAAAGTTCCTTTCGCGCCAGGTGCTAAAGCTTTGATTGAGCAGATGAATGAGGCAAAGATTCCTATGGCACTTGTTACAGCATCTAGTAGAGCGATTATGGAAGGTGCTTTGGCAAGTATTGGAAAGCACTATTTCAAAACTACGATTTCAGATAATGATGTTGAAAGATCTAAACCGGATCCACAGGGTTATCAGTTAGCTGCTGCAAGAATCGGCGTGCCTATCGAAGATTGTTTGATAATCGAGGATTCAATCACTGGAGCGACGGCTGCAATTGCATCGGGAGCTTATTTGTTGGGCGTCACTCACTCAGGACCACTTCCGATGGATGAGAAAGTCTGCCATGTTGAAAACTTGATTGATTTAGATCTATCAGGGATAGTTGAACTCTTTCAGCCACTACTAGTAAAGAATTGATGAGTAAATGCAAGTTATAGGTTCAGGACCGTTTAAAGAGGGCGACCGGGTCCAATTGACCGATAGCAAGGGAAAGATGTATTCCTTCTATCTTTCAAAAGGTGGTCAATGGCACTCTCATAAAGGTTGGATTAATCATGATTCCATCATCGGAGTAAGTGAGGGAACAACTCTTCTTAGCAGTAGTGGAACTCAGTATCAGGCTATGCGTCCGCTTCTCAATGACTATCTGCTCTCAATGCCAAGAGGTGCAACGATTATCTATCCAAAGGATTCAGCGGTCATCGTTGGATATGCCGATATTTTTCCAGGAGCAAAAGTTTTGGAAGCTGGCGCCGGAAGCGGCGCTTTATCAATCTCACTTCTTAGAGCTATTGGCCAGAACGGGCAACTAACTTCCTACGAGGCACGAGATGAATTTCTGGAAAATGCTAGGAGCAATGTTAAGAATTACTTTGGAGTGCTACCTAATAATTGGAAACTGATTCACGGCCGGGTTGAAGAGGCGCAATTTTCAGGGCAATTCGATCGAGTTATCTTTGACATGCTCGCTCCTTGGGATTGTTTAGAGAGCGCGTTTCAAGCATTAATTCCAGGAGGAGTGCTCTGTTGCTATGTGGCAACAACTACTCAGCTATCAAAGACAGCAGAGGCGCTAAAGGCCCGCGGTGATTTTTCAGAGCCTGAGAGTTTTGAAACTCTTCTTAGGTCTTGGCATCATGAAGGCTTAGCTGTTAGGCCAATGCACTCGATGAACGCTCACACCGGCTTCTTACTCTTTACTAGAAAATTGGCAGAGGGAAATGCGCCAATTAGAAGAAAGCGTAGGCCTAGTAAGTCAGCTAGCGATTTAGTTGATGAGGCTTAAGCAACATCAATTAAGTCAACAACGAAAATTAGCGTTTCATTTGGCGCAATTGGTCCGCCGCCAGCTGCTCCATAACCTAGATCTGGCGGGATAATTAGAAGGCGTCTTCCGCCAACTGCCATTCCAGGAATTCCTTGTTGCCAACCAAGAATTACTCCACTTAAAGGAAATTGCGCAGGTTCCCCGCTCCAGGAAGATTCAACGATTTCACCTGTTGACCAAGCCATAAGGGTGTAATGAACTGTCAGAGTCGAATCTGCGCCAGCAACTTTTCCTGAGCCGACAATTACATCTTCTGTAACAAGAGTTGTTGGTGGAGTACCGCTAGGTGAGGAGATTGTGGGGGCTACGCCAGCTTCAGCGCTTACCTCTACATATTGATTAGACAAGTTTCCTCCTGTTGATTGATTGCCTTGACCCTTTGGTCCATCTGATGGAGCCCCGCCATCTGTGGTGCAGGCAGTAAGAGAAATTAGAAGGGTAAGACTTGAGAGAATTACGATTATTCGGCTTGGTTTCATGGCCCAAGCCTACCAATTAGCGCCGAGCGCGCTAATCTCATCTCCATGTCGAGTGCTAAAACCGAGCGTTTAGTCAATCTTACGATGGCCTTGCTCGCCACATCGCGCTATATGCAAAAGAGTGAGATCTTTCGAAAAGTTGCTGGCTATAGCGGAACTCAAGAGACTAAAGAGCGAATGTTTGAACGCGATAAGGATGATTTGAGAGCCCTTGGAATTGAGATTGAAGTTGCCTCTGCAGACCCGCTCTTTGAAGATGAACCGGGTTATCGAATAAAACCTGAAACTTATCAAATGCCGATCAAATCATTTACTCCAACAGAGATTGGAATTCTTTCTACCG
>JBBAQJ010000073.1:0-6082 GCA_040400365.1 Polynucleobacter sp.
ATTCCTGCGAGCTGCAAGGCGCTCACTGGCTCATTCAGGAAATACCACCCTAAAAATGCTGTTCCTACCGGGCCAATGGTGCCTGCCTGAGCGGTCAAACTTGAACCAATCCGGTTAACCGCCATCATAATAAAAAGCATGGGCATAAAGGTACAAAACAGGGCGTTGATCAAAGCAAAGTAATACACCTCGGGCTGCTGCACAAAGAGTTGGTCTGCCCCTAGGACGAGAGACTGAATACAGGTTGCAACAGTGGCAGATGCACTTGCAAGCGCAACCAGCCGAATACTTCCCACGCGACCAACGAGCTCACCTGCAAAAATTAAGTAGACGGAATAAACCACGGCTGCTAGAAATACCAAAATACTTCCCAAGACGACTGCACCATGATTATTGAGCTCGATATCATGCATAAATACCATCATGATTCCTAAATAAGCGACGACCATCGCCCAATACTGCCTGCGATCAATCTCTTTTTTTAGAAAGAATTTTGAGAGTACCAAGACAATTGCGGGCGTTAAATACAAAATCACGCGCTCCAAACCAGCAGAGATGTAATGCAGTCCCAGAAAATCCAGATAGCTTGATAAAAAGTATCCCAATAAGCCAATCGCACAAACTTTGATTACATCCTTCCTAAGAAGGGGCTGTGGTAATGTGGCTCGCTGGTTCCACCAAACAGCTAACCAAAAGATAGGAAGTGAAAATACCATACGCAGGGTCAGAACAACATCCGCAGTCGCGCCATATTGGTAGGAAAATTTCACCACAATCGCTTTAGCAGCAAATAAGATAGCACCCAAACTCGCCAGAATGATTGAAAGATAAAAACCGGACTGCACTAGCGTTTCCTAAGAATGAGCAACTATTCTTCCCATGGAAATCGTTGGCGCGATAACTCTTCCATGATCTCGCGCTTACTCATGGTGGGCTTGAGCTCAGGCTTGATCTCATGACTTTGCGGAACCGATGCTTGATCTTTTTGAGCTTCTTGATCAACTAAATTTTTATTATTTGGTTCAGATGGATTCATGATACTGAGATTGTAAGGTTATATTGGTAAGATACTTCTGACCTAAAATAAACCCCCATCGAGACCGATGAGGGTTTTGTTTTCTGGTGGGCCCACCAGGACTTGAACCTGGGACCAAAGGATTATGAGTCCTCTGCTCTAACCAACTGAGCTATGGGCCCCTAAGACTTAATCAATCTTCTTCGAGGAAGGTTTTCAGCTTATCACTGCGACTGGGATGACGCATCTTACGCAATGCCTTCGCTTCAATCTGACGAATGCGTTCACGCGTCACATCAAACTGTTTACCAACCTCCTCGAGGGTGTGATCCGTGCTCATCTCGACACCAAAGCGCATCCGCAATACTTTTGCCTCGCGGGGCGTTAACGAATCCAGCACATCTTTCACTACATCACGCATGGAGTCATGCAATGCTGCCTCAGCAGGAGCCAGAGTATTCGAATCTTCAATAAAGTCACCCAAATGTGAATCCTCATCATCTCCAATCGGGGTTTCCATCGAGATTGGCTCTTTCGCGATCTTCATGATCTTACGAATCTTATCTTCTGGAATCTCCATCTTTTGCGCCAAGGTTGCTGCATCAGGCTCATGACCTGTTTCTTGCAAAATCTGGCGGCTAATACGATTCATCTTATTGATGGTTTCAATCATATGTACTGGGATACGGATCGTTCTTGCCTGATCTGCAATCGAGCGAGTAATTGCCTGGCGAATCCACCAGGTTGCATACGTGGAGAACTTGTAACCACGGCGGTACTCAAACTTATCGACTGCTTTCATGAGGCCAATATTGCCCTCTTGAATCAGATCCAAGAACTGTAAGCCACGGTTGGTGTACTTCTTCGCAATTGAGATTACTAAGCGCAAGTTTGCAACGGTCATTTCGCGCTTCGCTTCACGCGCCCGCTTCTCGCCAGCAATCATTTGCTTATTCACTTCTTTAAGCTCATTAATTGGCAAGACTACTTTCGTCTGAATATCAATCAACTTTTGTTGCAGTTCTTGAATGGCAGGGACATTACGCTCCAAGAGGGCGCTGTAAGACTTTGGCTCTTTGAGAAGATTTGCAGTCCAACGCAAGTTCATGGCCATTTTTGGAAATGCTTGTAAAACTTCCGCGCGCGGGATTCCGATCTTGTCGACTAAAATATTCACAATGCCACGCTCAAGCTTCCAAACTTCATCGACTTGAGCACGCATGGTATCGCACAGTTTTTCAACACTTTTTGCCGTTAAACGAAAGCCGAGTAACTCGTTACGAATGGCGTCTTGCGCTTTTAAATAACCTGGTGAGTTATAACCATCACGGTCGTGCGCTCGACGCATCTTGTCAAACTGCGTCCGAATCACCGCAAATTTTTCAAGGGAACGCTGCTTGAGCTCTTCAAGCTGCTTCGCACTGGCAGTACTTGCACCACCGCCGCCACCTTCCTCATCATCACCCTCTTCGCCCTCATCCATCAGCTCAAGATCCTCAGGTTCATCAGCAGCCATCGGGATATCTTCAGCATTGGGATCCACTAAGCCATCAACAAATTGATCGATTTCCATTTCACCGGAAACGATCTTGTCGACATTGGTAAGGATCTCCGAGATTGTGACCGGGCAAGCAGATAAAGCCATCACCATATCTTTGAGACCAGCTTCGATCTTTTTGGCAATGACGATCTCACCCTCACGGGTTAACAGATCGACGGTGCCCATCTCGCGCATATACATACGCACGGGGTCAGTGGTTCGACCAAACTCTGAGTCAACGGTTGAGAGTGCAGCCTCCGCCTCCTCTTCGGCTTCTTCTTCCGAGGTTGCAGTAGGACCATGTTCATTTAAGAGTAATGTTTCCGCATCGGGAGCTTGTTCATAAACAGTAATACCGATGTCATTGAGAAGACCGATTAAGGTTTCCAGGGCGTCCACCTCTGACAACTCATCGGACATCACGTCGTTCATCTCGCCATGGGTTAGGTAACCCTTGGATTTACCCATTTTGATGAGGGTCTTCAGTCGCGCACGACGCAACTCTTGCTGCTCTTCGCTACCTAATTGTTGTGCTGCAAACTCTTTGAGGAGTGCTTTTTCTTTTGCTTTGCGATCCCGTGCTTTTTGACGATCGGTGCGATTATCAACACCAGGCTCGCCCGCCACTTCGACCTTTGGTTTACGACCACGCGTCTTTTTAATCGGCTGACCATTTTCATCCAACTCAACCGCAGCCTCTTTGGCTTTTAATTTGGCTGCTTTGGCTTCTGCCTTTGCCTGCTCTTTAGCGGCTTTTTCTTGGGCCTTCTTTAAGGCTTTTTCTTCGGCTGCTTTTTTGGCCAATTCTTTCGCGGTCAGCTTGGGTGCCGCCTTCACTGCTTTGGCACTTGGCTTCACATTCTTTGCAGCAGGCTTTGTACTTTTGGAAACAACTTTTTTGGCTGGCGCCTTCGTTGCTTTGCCCGCTGGTTTGCTAACTTTTTTTACTGGAGTCTTTACGGGCTTCTTAGCAATTACCTTTGCTGTCTTCTTTGCAGGAGCTGGCTTTGCCTTTTTAACCGGCGCTTTTGCTTTCGCTACCGGTTTTGCTAATTTTTTAGAAGCGGCTTTGGATGCTGGTTTTTTCATGAGTATCTTTGCAATCGATCAATCTAATAAGTTAGTGATTACTTACTTAATCCGTAGGTCCTGACGATCTGGTTCATTTACCCATATCGATCATCCAAAGGTTCTCAGGCCAAGGAGGTAAGTGGCTGATTCAAATAGTTTTTTCTGGAAATGCGTATTATACTCGATTGATTCAAGGAAGACCTACAAAAGCATAAAAAATATCGATTTAAGTCATCGATTTTCTTATTTTCCTACCCCCTACTCAAACGCTGGCTGATTTGTCGATACCGCTCTAAATCCTCTGGATTTGCACTTCCTTGCGTCATTTTTTCGGTAATTTCAGTCATTTCGGCTTTCAAATGACCAAGTTCTAGCTTATTTAAAACCCCCTCAAGATCCTCTTTTGCCCCAAGATACTCAATCTCAGAGCCCAAAATACGTTGCCTGAGGATTTGGTACAAATCGGCCAATGGGCTGGTTGCTAACTGATCCTGAAAAACCGCAAAGGAAGAATTTGGATTTTGAGTATTAATCTCCAGAATGTCGCACTGATGAATCAGATCGCTCATTAAGTCATGCGCCTTATCCGATCGTTTTTTGGCGACCTCCAATGCCAATTGACGTTGATCGGGGGTCATGTCTTTTCCAAGAATCGGAAATTGAATCAGCAAACGCATAATGTGTTCTGATAAATCAGTGGGCTTGGGTGGTTCAACGTTGGGACGCGACTGTTTTGCTGAGCGTGGGTTGATAGATTTTGTAACTGCCGCTCTAATCGTTTGCGATTGAGTTTGGATTTGAGTGGGAGGAGGCGCCGTTTTAGACGCTGGCGACAGCGCACAAAATTGCTCGAGCTCACTCACACTCGATGCGGTGCGATTCGCAAGCTCACGCAGGAGTTGAGAGCGCAAAGCAATTACTGGCATCGATTGCAACCAAGGTTTGGCTACGTGATGGGTTTTTGCCCGACCCTCAGGAGTTGCTAGATCATTGTCTTCGCTCGCAAGCTTAAAAAAGAATCCCGACAATGACATCGCCTGATGAATCGCTTGCTCAAACGCAGCAGCTCCATATTGGCGGATATAGCTATCGGGATCGTGCTCACTCGGTAAGAATAAGAAGCGAATTTCTTTATCGTCACTCAAGATAGGTAGGGTTGCCTCTAGCGCTCGCTGCGCGGCACGTTGACCAGCCGCATCACCATCGAATGAGAATACGATCCGATCGGTTTGGCGTAACAAAGTACGTACATGAAAGGGTGTGCACGCGGTTCCCAGGGTCGCAACCGCATTGGCGAATCCCAGTTGAGCTAAGGCTACGACATCCATATAACCCTCACACACCAACACAAATCCCTGATCTCGAATCGCTAAGCGCCCCTCAAATAATCCGTAGAGGGTATTTCCTTTGGAGAACAAAGGAGTCTCCGGAGAATTTAAATACTTTGGTTCTCCTTGATCCAGGATTCGTCCACCAAAAGCAATCACCTGTCCCTTGGGATTACGAATGGGGAACATGATCCGATCTCGAAAGCGGTCATAGCGCTTAACCTTACCCTGGCTATCCGTTCCCTCTCCCTGAATAATTAAGCCAGCCTCAATCAGTAACTTGGCGGTTTCATCTTTGCTATATGAATCAAATACCGCTTCGAGCCCCTGCCATCCATCGGGCGCATAACCAAGTCCATAGCGCTTGGCAATCTCACCGGTCAAACCACGGCCCTTCAGATAGTCAATGGCTCGTTGTGATCCTTTTAATTGCTGGGAATACCAATCGCTTGCCATGGTCATTACCTCACCTAGAGCCAAGGCTTGCTTTTGCGCCACCACGTCACGAACATTGCGCTCCTCACGTGGAACACTGAGGCCTACCGAGCGAGCGAGATCTTCGATGGCATCGACATACGATTGGCCAGAGTACTCCATCATGAAGCCGATGGCCGAGCCATGCGCCCCGCATCCGAAGCAGTGATAAAACTGCTTCGTAGGGGATACTGAAAACGAGGGTGACTTCTCCTGATGAAAGGGGCATAAGCCTTGATAGTTGGCGCCTGCCTTTTTGAGTTTGACGTGCTTTCCGACCACATCAACAATATCGACCCGATTGAGTAAATCGGAGATAAAGGATTGAGGAATGAGCGCCATGAATTAAAGCATTATTTTGCGAGAGCGGCTTTGACCAATCCAGATACCGTTCCCATATCAGCCTTACCAGCCAATTGAGCTTTCAACGCCCCAATCACCTTGCCCATATCTTGCGGGCCACTCGCACCCAAATCTGCGATCGCCTTCTGAATCGCCGCCTGCACTTCGGCCTCTGATAGTTGGACTGGCATATACGCTTGCAAGATGCCTAACTCTTTTGATTCCTGGTCAACTAGGTCAGTGCGCCCTGCTTTCTGAAACTGCTCAATTGAATCTTTGCGCTGCTTGATGAGTTTTTCGATAATGGCAATA
>JBBAQJ010000074.1:0-5910 GCA_040400365.1 Polynucleobacter sp.
TAAATCATGATGCAGATTCGTAAATCGCAGGAGCGGGGCTATGCCAATCACGGTTGGCTCAAGAGCTTTCACTCTTTCTCCTTTGCCAATTACTACGACCCTAAATTTATGGGCTGGGGTAATTTGCGTGTGATCAACGAGGATCGAATTGATCCTGGCACTGGCTTTGGTGAGCACAGCCATCGGGATATGGAGATCATTAGCTATGTTCTCTCAGGTGAGTTGGCACACAAGGACAGCATGGGAAATGTCAAATCGATCCCGCCAGGCGATATCCAGCGGATGAGCGCAGGGACTGGAGTTACCCATAGCGAGTTCAACTATGCCAAAGATCAAACAACACACTTTCTGCAGATTTGGATCCAACCCAAATTTACGGGGGTCAAACCAGGCTACGAGCAAAAAACGATTCCAGCCCAAGATAAAGATGGCAAATTACGCCTCTTAGCCTCGATCGATGGGGCAGAGGATTCGATCACCATCAATGCCGATGCCAAGCTCTATGCTGGAACCTTTGATGGTGATCAATCAGCAATCCTCAAACTGGATCCAAGTCGCAAAGGATATGTGCATCTCATCAAAGGTGCACTAACGGTAAACGGACAGCGCTTAAGTGGTGGGGATGCCGCCATGATTGCCAGCGAGTTACGTGTTGAGATCAGCCAAGGGGAAGAGGCAGAGGTACTAGTCTTTGATTTAGTGTGAATTAAACTAAAGCAATAAAAGAAAACATCCAATACCAATGTCACCCAGTTCATCCAAACTCGTCCGCCTATTTCTAACCGGCCTATTAGCGGCTTTTCCGCTTATTGCAACAGCTCTGCTAATTGCCTTTGTAGTGGGTATTGTGATTCGTTGGCTTGGACCCTCGAGTGCGGTTGGTAGCGTAATGGCAAAGATGGGTCTTAATATCGCCGGTTTAGAGTGGGTCGGTTATGTGGTTGGTTTGGCAATTGTGATCCTATCGTTGCTGTTTTTGGGTCTGTTGGTTGAGAAGGGCTTGCAAAAAGGATTTTCAGCCATTATTAATGGCATCGTTCGTAAGATACCCATAGTACGAACAATCTATGACACCATTCATAGCTTTGTGAGCTTGGTTGCCAAGCGGGATGATGAAGAACTCAAAACAATGCGTCCGGTATGGGTGCATTTTGGTGGCTCAGGTGGCGTATCCGCTCTGGCTTTGCTCTCATCCCCCCAAGCCGTGATGGTGAAAGAGCAAGCCTGCTATGCAGTGATTGTGCCAACCGCACCAGTACCCATTGGGGGCGGCTTACTCTATGTGCCGGTTGATTGGGTCAGTCCTGCCGAGATTGGTATGGAAGAGCTAACCAGTATCTATGTATCGATGGGCGTTACATCACCGCAGTTTATGAAGACCCATCTAGATTCCGCAAAAGTAATTCGTAAGTAAACATTTAATGTCTTGGCCCTTGTCACATAGCTGACATATATTTCTATATAATTGGAAATATGAAAAATACTGATGCCATCCAAGTTCTTCTGGCCCTGGGGCAGGAGACCCGTCTCAATATCTTCCGTCTGATCGTGCAACGCGGCGATATTGGCTTGACCCCTAGTCAGCTAATTGAGAAGCTGGGTATTCCCAATGCAACCTTGAGCTTTCATCTGAAGGAGCTTTTCAATGCAAAGTTATTACTGGTAGAGCGGCAAAGCCGAAACCTCATCTATCGCCCCAATCCAAACTTGATAGAGGATTTAAGTGGTTTTTTATTGGATAACTGTTGTCAGGGTCAATCGTGCACCACCCCCAAATCCAAGAAGAAGGTCATATGCTCATGAAAAGATACAACGTACTCTTCTTGTGCACCCACAACTCCGCCCGCTCGGTACTCGGTGAGGCGCTAGCTTCCACCCATCCTAGCGGTCTATTTGTGGGATACTCCGCGGGCTCAACCCCAGGTACCCAAGTCAATCCCTTTGCTAAGGAGCTAGCCTTAGAAATGGGCTATGACGAATCCAAATTACGCAGTAAGAGCTGGGATGAGTTTGGTTTACCCAATGCCCCAAAGATGGATTTCATTGTCACTGTCTGCGATAACGCTGCCGGTGAGGTATGCCCGATCTGGCCAGGCAATCCTGCCTCTGCACACTGGGGTTTCCCTGATCCATCGCAAGTAAGCGGTACAGATGTGGAGAAGCGCCTCGCATTTATCGAGGTGATGAGTGGACTTAAAAAGCGTGTTGATTTATTAGCCAGCATGCCGCTCGAGAAACTCGATTCGATGGCTCTGAAAGAGATCCACCACAAAGCCTCATGAGGTCTTACGCAGCCGAGTTCTTCGGCACCGCATTACTCCTCGCGATTGTGGCGGGCAGCGGCATCATGGGCGAGACCCTCGCGAATGGCAATGCAGCCGTAGCCTTGCTCGGTAATAGCATTGCAACCGGAGCAGGGCTCTATGTTTTGATTGTCCTCTTGGGCCCCATCTCAGGTGCGCACTTCAATCCGGTCGTCAGCCTCATGTTTTGGAAGTTGGGGCATCTCAATCTCCACAAATTGCTTACCTACTGGGCATGTCAGTTCAGTGGTGCGATTGCTGGCATCTGGGTAACGCATCTGATGTTTGGCTTGGCAATTCTGCAAGAGTCAACAAAAGTGCGAACTGGTGTTGGTATTTGGGCAAGCGAGTTGATCTCAACCCTTGTCCTTCTCTCAGTGATTCGGATTGGTGATCAAGGCACAAAAGATAAGGTGCCGATGTTGGTGGCGCTCACTGTCACCGCTGGCTACTGGTTCACCTCATCTACCTTTTTTGCTAATCCCGCGGTCGCTGTGGCCAGAGGTTTCACGAATACCTTTGTGGGTATTGCGCCTGCCGATGTGTTGGGCTTTGTCAGCGCTGAACTTATAGCCGCTTTCGTGATGGTGATGCTGTTTTGTAAAGTCAACAATAAGATAAATCATTGATAGCGAGTAATTGGGATCTAAATGACCTCGTATTGGGCAAATAATCCCATTACATAAATGGTCTATAAAATCAATATTTGAAATATTGATAAAACCCCAAAGACCCGCAGCACATCAATGACATCTTCCCCTGGGCTTCAATTTGACACCATTATCGTAGGGGCTGGCAGTGCAGGCTGCCTCCTAGCAAACCGCCTCTCAGCAGACCCTAAGCATCGGGTCTTATTACTCGAGGCAGGTGGAGAAGACGATTGGTTTTGGATCAAGATCCCGGTTGGTTATCTCTACACAATTGCTCATCCAAGAACCGACTGGTGCTTTAAAACCGAACCAGATCCTGGCTTAAATCAACGCTCCATTCATTATGCGAGAGGGCGCGTGATTGGTGGTTCCTCATCGATCAATGCCATGATCTATATGCGCGGTCAGGCGAGTGACTATGCCCGCTGGGCGGAGTTAACTGGTGATTCGAGATGGGCATGGGACACCACACTCAAGACCTATCAATCCCTCGAGAACTACTTTGCTGGTGCCAATGCCTGGCACGGGGATCAAGGGGAGATGCGAGTTGAGCAGCCGCGGGTGCAGTGGGAGATCCTGGATGCTTGGCGCAAAGCTGCCGCAGAGCAAGGTATTCCGTCGATTGAGGAGTTCAACCGTGGTGATAACGAAGGGTGTGCATATTTTCAGATGACCCAAAAGAAGGGGGTGCGTTGGTCAATGGCCGATGCCTATCTACATCCGATTCGCCACCGTCAGAACCTAACCATTCTGACCCAGGCACAGGTCTTGCAACTGAATCTCATTCCCACACAATCCCAAACTCAGAATAATCCACAGCAACAAAAGAACGCTTGGCATGGCGCAGCTTGGGAAGTAAGCGGTCTAGATCTATTACACGCTGGATCACGCCTCACTGCCCATGCCAGGGACCAAGTGATTCTGTCGGCTGGCTCTATCGGCTCGCCCCAGCTCTTGCAAGTCTCAGGAATCGGTTCACACCAGCATTTGGAATCCATCGGGGTCAAAACGAAAGTAGACCTTCCAGGCGTGGGCGAGAACCTACAAGATCATTTACAGATCCGTAGCGTGTATCAGGTTGAGAACTGCAAGACGGTGAACACCCTCTACAAAAACTGGTTTACCCGAATTGGGATGGGCTTGGAGTATGCATTCAAGAGAACGGGCCCACTGACGATGCCACCCTCTACTTTGGGTGCGTTTACTAAAAGCGATCCATCGCAACCCTCAGCGAATATTGAATGGCATGTGCAGCCACTTTCCTTACCTAAATTTGGAGAGCCATTGCACCCCTTTAATGCGATTACACCGAGTGTATGCAACTTGCGACCTAGTTCACGGGGTTGGGTGAGGGCTAAATCAGCCGATACCCATATGCATCCAGAAATCCAGTGCAATTATTTATCGACCCCAGACGATCTGAAGGTGGCAGTCGATAGTCTCCGAATCACTCGTCAGATTATGGGTAGTGATGCCCTAAAGCCCTATGCTCCCAAAGAGGTATTACCTGGTTGTCAATTGCAAGGTGAGGAAGACCTGGAACAGGCAGCACGTGATTTAGGAACCACGATTTTTCATCCAGTGAGTACCTGCGCCATGGGGAAGGTCGATGCTCGCGGGCAAGCCGATCATCCTAATACCGTCCTGGATTCCGAGTGTCGGGTACGGGGTGTGGCGCGCTTGCGAGTCATTGATGCTTCAGCCATGCCCTGTATTACCTCTGGTAATACCAATGCACCGGTGATGCTGATTGCTGAAACAATTGCTAGGCAAATCCTAGCGCGGCGCTAGGTTGAGCCACCATATTTTTTCTGGCACGCTTCAGCTGATAGCTCGGGGTGATTACGCTTGCAACGCTCAACCCGCTGCTCAGGGGTCATGTTCTTCATGTTTTGATACATCGAGCGACACTGATCAACGCTCATCTCAGGATGGCGTTGACGGCAATGATCAATCATGCGCTGTTCACTGCTCGTGTCTTGAGCTACTCCAGGACTCACCCAGATCATTAGGGTAGCCCCGATTATTGATATGGATTGACTCATACGTAATCGAATCATTTTAGTCTCCGTAGATAAGATGTAAGGATGCTGTAAATTAAGCCATTTGATTGATCGTACTACGAATGAAATGCAGCTGTTGACTAATTTACTGAAATTTGTTTGCTTGACCACTATCTTACTTTCAGGGGTGGCGCTGGCCCAATCCCCAACTAGTACCATGAGTCATGCCGCCAAATCGGGGCAGCAGATGCAAAATCCACTTTATCCGAAAATGAGTGTGCTCATCACATATAACGCCAATCAACAACTGGGCGCCAACAGCAATATCAAACAAGATGAGTATATGGTGGCCCCAGTAATTCCAGTAGAGCTTGGATCAAACATTCATTTAATCCTGAACCCGATGCTCACTTATAACCACAATATCAGTGGCCAACAGGTAACCAATCAGCAGCAACCGATTCAATTTCCAAGCTACTTGACATTTGTGTTTGATCAAAAATGGTTTGCAGGAATCGGTCCTTATGTCCAGACCCCAGCAAACAATGCTAATAATGGAACTCGCCAAACTGGGATTGGAGTATCAGCTGGAGCCTTATATGCACCAAACAATTGGACCATTGGTGGAACAATGTTTAATTCTTGGGGGATTGGTAATGATTTATCAGGCGGCTCGGCCAGCATTCTGAACATGCAACCAACGCTTTCCTATACGAGCGATCATGCGTGGACCTATAACCTATCGAGTCAAATGAACTTCAATTACACCTCTCGCAATGCCACCAATCAGTTGACCTTAAGTGGCGGTAAAACAGTTAAATTACTGGACTATCACGTCTCGTTTCAGTTGGGACCCACCTATATGGTGACCACAACTCCAACCAGTGCTAAAGGCTTTGGGGCTTACCTTAGTGTCAGTATTAAATCAGCCCAATAAGGTCAAGTATGATGAAA
>JBBAQJ010000075.1:0-5792 GCA_040400365.1 Polynucleobacter sp.
CGCTGCCTTTGCTGAGCAGGAGGAGTTGCCATTTAGCAAAAGTGCGATTACTGATAATGAGATCCGTCTAGCCCAAGCGGTCATCGATCCCAGCGTTAAACAAAACTTGCAGATCCGGATTGAGAATTTGGCTCAGCAAGCCCTCATTCCATTCAAAGTGGGTCAGCAACGCATCATTTTGATCAATCCAAACGCGAGTGATTTGCTACCCCAGCGGCGTTGGGCTCCTGAACGTTTCTCAGAACTCATCATGGCAGTTCATCAGCGCTATCCCGAAGATTTAATCCTGATCACTGGGTCGCCCGCAGAACATACCTATGTGGAGGGTGTGCGCCTGGCCGCCAACGTCAAACGCGCACTTAATTTTGCGGGTCATGTTCGCTTCTCTGAGCTTCCGGCTCTTTATACACTTGCACATGCCATGGTCACCAATGATTCCGGTCCTGGACATTTCTCATCCGTTACTGCGTTGCATACGGTGGTGTTATTTGGGCCAGAGACTCCAGCTCTGTATGGCTCACTCGGTAACTCCATTCCGATTACCGCTAATCTCGCCTGCTCACCTTGCGTCAGTGCTGCTAACCATCGCAAGACACCCTGTCAGGATAATGTTTGCATGAAATCCATTTCGGTGTCCCAAGTGATGGAGCAGTTGGCCGTGCAAATTACTGCGGCTGATCGCACCCGCGCGTCATAAGTATGTCCACTTCGCTCGGTCGCGTCTGGGCAGTTCCACTCCTACCGCTTGCCATCTGGCTCGCTTTGGTATTGAGTGGGCATGAGGTTGAACTCTTTTTGTGGATGAACCAAGCTGCGCAAATCCTACCAAACTGGGTTTGGGCATGGTTTACGTTCTTAGGCAATGGCTGGGGAGTGTTTGCCTTGTGCTTTCCTTTGCTCTTAATTGCCCCTCGGCAGCTCTGTGCTGCTCTACTCGCAGGCGGCTTTGCCGCCATCATTAGCCTCATCTTAAAACCTTTGATTAATTTACCCAGACCTGCCGGTGTGCTGGCCGAGAATAGTTTTACGATTTTGGGCAACCCATTACTTCAACATGCACTTCCTTCTGGTCATACCCTCACGGTGTTCTCGGTAGCGAGTGCTCTTTTTTTTGTCACCAATCCAGCGCGTCGTAATTTATTACTAGTGTTATTTGTGATTGCCACTCTCACCGGTATCTCACGCAGTGCCGTTGGTGCGCATTGGCCCGGGGATATTTTGGTTGGATCCGCCCTAGGCATCTGGTGCGGCCTGATCGCCAGTCGCCTCATGAACCATGTGAAAAATCAACAGCTCACCCCAACCAGCCTCATTCCTCGAATCATTGCGGTAGCTGGAATCGTGGAGCTCTATATCTTGCAGACCACGGTCTTGGATTTTCCGCATAACCAACTCTTGCAATACCTCGGTAGTGCGCTCGTTCTCATCACGCTGCTGGCATTTGTGATGCGCCAGAATAAACCGCAATCCAATGTTTAGTTACCGCCACGCATTTCATGCGGGTAATCATGCCGATGTTTTAAAACACTTGGTACTGATTCATAGCATTCAATATCTGCAAGAAAAAGATGGGGCAGTGATGTTTATTGATACCCATGCGGGTGCTGGTATCTATTCATTACGCGATGGCTATGCGGCAATTAGCCAAGAATGCCATGGCGGAATCGATCGTCTATGGGCAAGCCCTGAGTTTGATGAGCCCGACTTTAGACCGTATCGCGAGGCAATTAGTCACTTCAATGCCAAAGGGGCGCTGGATGCATATCCCGGCTCTCCATTGATCATGTCGCATCTCCTGCGCCCCCAAGATCGTCTCAGACTGTTTGAGCTTCACCCAAGTGATACGGGTATTTTGCAAACCAATATTGCAAACTTAGAAAAGCGCTCCCAGATTGATATACGCCAACAGGATGGTTTTTTATCCCTAAAGTCCTTATTACCACCACCAAGCCGGCGGGGCTTGATCCTAATGGATCCATCGTATGAGCTCAAGTCCGATTACCAAGCGGTTGAAGCTAGTGTGCGTGAAGCTTTAGACCGATTTGTAACTGGTACGTATCTCATTTGGTATCCCGTCTTGCAACGCCCCGAATCCAAGCAACTCATCAAACGCTTACGCGCTTTATCTAAGGAGTTCGAACGTCCATGGTTAAGGGCCGAGCTGCGCATCGCTCATTCGGTTGGTGAGAGGCGACTCCAAGCGAGTGGGGTATGGGCGATTAATCCAGTTTGGACCTTGGCGCCGTTTCTAGAAAGAACCATGCCGGTCTTACAAAAGGTCTTGGGTGAAGATGCGGGTGCGACGTTTGACTTAGAAACTAGTAGTCCAGCATAACCTCATTGCGTCGCAGAAAGGGAATGCTCCAAGGCGGGTTGTAACGCGCCAATTGTGGCTCACCCAATGGGGTTAGATTCTTCGATTTCATCCAAGCCCTTAGTTCTGCAGTCTTCTCTTGCGTCTTTTCTTCTGAGTTAAACCCAGTAAAACCAATCACTGCTTTACGCTGCGCCGGTATCTCCTTGAGCTTAACCTCTGGGCTTAGCGGTGTTGGTAAGGTAGCTAAGGTGTACTGACTGGGCATAACAAAGAACATCCGCCATTGGTTAGGGCTCGCTTGATTCTCCATCGTGACTGGCGCGGTCATGGCAATCTTCTCGCTTGTAGGCTCCATGGTCACTGGAACGGTCATTGCAATCTTTTCACTTGATTTTGCATCGTTCGATAGATTGGCTTTGGTTTGATTTTTACCAAAAATATACCCAGCGATTAAGCGAAACCCCTTACTTCCCGCATCACTCATATCCCCTTCCACAGTCACCTCAGCGATGATCATGGGGGCATATTGGCGTAACTCAAATGGAGCAACGCTTTCAATCACGGTGTATTTCGGTTCTTCGAGTGCCATGAGTGGTGTGGATACCAAAAAAATCAGGCTAGAGATAATTGCTTGCAATACACGTTTTACCATTTTCCTTCCAATACAAATCCTTTTAAACTCGCTTGTAGGTTCACTTGGGCGCCAACGGGTAGGGTTAATTTATCGGTCACATGACCGAATGGCAGCCCAGTAAGAATCGGGATCTTCTTGGTCAAACGCTCCCGAATGTATCGAATCGCACTATCCAATTGATAGCCACGATCGACTTCATATAAACGGTATTGATTAAAGTGTCCCAAAATAATGGCTTGTTGACCAGCAAGTACCCCAGCCTCATGAAGCTGCAAAAGCATTCGTTCAATGCGATAGGGATGCTCATTCACGTCTTCAAGAAATAAGATGCCACCCTGAATCTGCTTTGCATTCGGAAAATAGGCAGTTCCTAATAGGGTGGTGAGAATACTAAGATTACCGCCCCACAACATCCCCTGAATATTTTGGGAGAGATCGACTTCGCCGGCAAAGAGCTGAAGATCCGGTACCGCAACACTCATACGGCGCGACTGAATCGCAGTTTGAAAGTGACGCCAAGTGAAGGCGCTTGGGGTCTGAGGCTCACCATACTCGTTCAGTGGCCCAAAATCATAATTGAGCATTGGTCCAGCCAAACTCATCGCCCCAGTTTTAGCAAGCAATCCCAAATGAAATCCCGTGAAATCGCTATGGCCGCAAATCTGCAAACCCTGTTTTACTGAGATCGCAATCTCTTTCCAAGTAATCGTATCAAGCAAGCGATGAAGTCCATAACCACCCCGAACCGCCATAACGACCTCGTTGGGATCAATCGTGGGAATCGCATTAATCTCCGCTAAGCGCTCTTGGTCCGTCCCCGCAAAACGCTCAAATACACGCTCAGTACAAGCCGCGTTATGCACCACCACACCCTGCTCTTTAAGCCAGCGCAAGCCAGCTTCTGGACTGCGCATATCAGGACTTGCGCCAGATGGAGCAATTAAATGAATCTTCATGAACGTCGTTGTTTAAAAAACTCTCTCAATAGGTTGCCACATTCATCTGCCAGAACACCGCCCTCAATGTCTGTTTGATGATTAATCGCTTTCAGGTCAAAGAGGTTGGCGACACTACCAGCCATTCCTGTTTTGGGATCGGCCGCACCAAACACCACACGTTTGACTCTAGCATGAAGAATGGCTCCACAGCACATCGCGCAGGGTTCCAATGTTACATAAAGGGTTGATTGCGGAATTCGGTAGTTCTCAAGCGATTTAGTTGCCTCCCGAATTGCCATCATTTCAGCATGGGCACTGGGATCATGCAAACCAATTGGCTGGTTGTAACCTTGACCAATTACCTGATCGTCAAACACGAGGACTGCACCCACCGGAACCTCATTACATGCTGCTGCCTTTTGAGCTTGCAAAATGGCAAGACGCATAAACGATTCGTCTTGTGACGCTACCATTCGTCCTTAAGCCACTCGAACAGGATAATCAGCCCAGCAATTGGGGGTCTCGAAAAGCCGCACACTAAAGAGCGAAAGTTTTCCTTGGGTCTCGGCAGCAAAAATCGGTGCCAAACGATCAAAGGCAAACTTGACTAAGTTCTCAACCGTTGGCACATCATCCAGTACCACGGTTTTATGATTGGGCAGGCCTGCTAAAAATTGAACCAATAAGGTATCTTGCTTAGCTACTAAAAATGCATGGTCCCAAGGCTCAACCAAATGGGTCAATGCAATACGCTTGATATCACCAAAGTCAATCACCATGCCATCATCTGCCTGCCCGCGACTTTCATGAACAGGGCCTTGAACGGTTAACTCAATTGCATAGCGATGACCGTGCAAATGGCGGCATTGCCCGCCATGGTGGGGAATGCGATGGCCCGCATCAAACTCGAGGCGTCGTGTAATCGTAAGTTGCTGCATTACCGAATTCCAATCATTTTGTGGGTTTGCACACTTAAGCGCCATAGTGGGTGCTTTTGGCACAGTTGAACCGCAAAAGCCATATTGTCGCTTAGATTGGGGCCATCCATCGCTTGAATATAACGGTGACGAAAGTCCATTGCCTCAAAGCGTTGCAAAACCGATTCAATCGGCTGATGCCCTGTTTGCGGAACGACTAACTTAATTTCATGGGCCTGCTTCACAATCAAATCAGCCCCCGCCTTCGGGCTTAAGCAAACCCAATCAATGTCTTTGGGGACTGCAATTGTGCCATTCGTTTCAATCGCGATCTCAAACTGCTTGGCATGCAAGGCTTTGATTAAAGGCTCATTGAGCTGCAATAACGGCTCTCCGCCGGTCATGACCACATAGCGATAACGACGAGTTCGCATCGTATCGATCCAAGCGTTTTCAATGGCCTGTGCAAGCTCCTCGGGGCTTGCGAACTTACCGCCCCCAATACCATCGGTTCCAACGAAGTCCGTGTCACAAAACTGGCAAATAGCGGATGATCGATCTTCCTCACGCCCAGACCACAGATTGCAACCTGCAAATCGGCAAAATACGGCGGCACGCCCTGCCTGAGCACCCTCACCTTGCAAAGTTGCAAAAATTTCTTTAACGGAGTACATAAGCGGCGCTTACTTCCACGCAATCAGTTCCCAGCGCAGATAGTCTTCTTTGATAGATTGCGACCAACCGCTCATACCCAACCAGAGGTACTCACCAAAACTCTCACGTACCACCCAGCGCCCAATTTGTGGGGCAAACCAAACTTGATCACGTCGATTACTGACCACTCGAAACCAATCATCGCTTTGGAAATTATCCGCCGTACTCACATAGTAGAGAGCATCAAACTCACCGGCCTGCGTTTTAATTCGATTCCAAGTATTTGCTTGAATGGTTAGGCCCCAATAAAAATCATTATCAGGAAATCCCAG
>JBBAQJ010000076.1:0-5785 GCA_040400365.1 Polynucleobacter sp.
CGCGGCGCTCCCGACCCGGGCGCAGGTAGCGGAAATCGCAGTTCGAACTAACGTGCCAAACATTGGTATTGATTCACTGGATGTCTTGGTCAATCGTGGAGGCAAAAATCTCCCCTGGACAATGGCAGCTGTCATCGACGAATTCGACACGGTAGAAGTTCGACATATTGATGGCCGGGCCTGGCGGGTCGAAATTGAACTATCCCAGACCGCACCTCGAAAAATTTCCTGCGGTGGAGATTTGGAAAGTGGCAGTACCTGGAAGGTGAAAACAATCACCAATCTAAATAACTGGAATTAGTGACTTTCGCCAGAACTGTGACCCGGAAATACGGAGATTCCACTACGAACATACGGCGCAGCATTATTAACTGCGGTTGCGGCCTCACCAAACCCGACGCTGATGAGAGGCACTTTGCCTCCAAAGGTGGCTAAATCACCGGCCGCAAAAACTCCTTTTAGGTTTGTTTCCATTCGCGTATCAACCTTGATATGCCGCTTTTCTAAATCAATTCCCCAATTAGATAACTCACCGATGTTGGCAACAAAACCTAGCGCCGCTACCACCAAATTAGTTGGCAAAATTTCAATTCCAGATTCGTTTTTAACTTCAACCGCAGTAACCACATCATCGCCATTAATCGCTGAGATTTCGGCGTTGACAATCAATCGAGCACCCATGGCTTTAACTTTCTGGACGGTTACTTCGTGAGCACGAAACTCTGCCCGGCGATGCACAATTGTCACGGATTTAGCGATCGGTAAAAGCGAGTAAGCCCAGTCGAATGCCGAATCTCCACCGCCAACAATCACAATGTCTTTATCACGATGCTCATCGAGTTTCGTGACAAAATGCACCAAACCCTTTCCTAGCCAATGCATCCCAACCGGAAGTGGTCGCGGGGTGAAAGAGCCAATACCCCCGGTAATGATGACTGCTTTCGAAGTCACTGAAAGACCTGATTCACATTCGACTTGCCAGCCATCCTCGACCGGATTTAAAACTGTGGCTTTCTGAGAAAGTTGTAGATTGATGGGAAATTGGGACGCTTGCACCCAGAGTTGTTCGATTAACTGACGGCCTCGAATAGCCGGGAAACCAGCGATATCGAATATTTCTTTCTCGGGATACATGGCGGTCACTTGGCCACCAATCTCAGACAAAGCATCAACAAGTGTTACCTCAAAACCGCGGAAACCTGCGTAATAACTGGCATACAGACCCGCTGGACCGGCTCCAATGATTGTGATATCGGTTGATGTCATCTGCGAAAACTAGTTTGAATTGGCCTGATTGCCAATAGCATCATATTCATCCGTCTAAACTTTAGGCATGCTTGATCCTGCGCCACCGTTTCCGACATCCCATTTTTCTGATGTCCTGATTGCCAACAATAAATATGTGGAAAGTTTTGAACACTCAGATTTATCTGGTGAAGCAGCAAAAGGTTTAGCAATCATCACCTGCATCGACTCTCGGATTAATCCTTTGGCTCTGGTAGGCATGCAACCTGGTGACGTAAAAATCCTGCGAAACGCAGGTGCTCGGGTAACAGACGACGTATTACGTACATTGTTGTTGGCTACCTGGTTGTTAAATGTGAATCGAGTATTGGTGATGCCCCACACTTTATGCAAAATGGCTAGCAGTGATGAAGCTGGAGTACACGCTGCGATTCATGAAAAGTCTGGAATTGACACCCGTAGCATTGAAATCCGAACTGTCGATAATCAAATCGCAGCACTTGAAATTGACTTACAACGAATTCGAAGTTTTCCTCTGCTGCCTAAAAATCTCGTGGTTGCTGGCGCAATCTACGATGTTGACACTGGCGTGCTGACACCAATGGATGTATAGGTTCAGGCATCAATCCGGCTGCGGTCTAATGTGTCGGCACCATCAATGATGAACTCTTTTCTCGGTCCAACATCATTTCCCATCAATAAATCGAAAGCCATCTCGGCCGCAGCGGCATCAGACATAGTTACTCGCCGCAAGGTTCGCAGGCTTGGATCCATAGTGGTTTCGCGAAGTTGTTTCGCGTCCATTTCGCCTAAACCTTTATATCTTTGAATTGGTTCCCGCCACTTTCTGCCAGCTTTTTGCAGTTCCTGGAGTTTGCTCCGCATTTCACCATCAGAATATGTGTAAATGACCTCTGCAGGTTGTTTATTGCCCGCCATAACATCGATACGATGCAAAGGTGGAACTGCGGCAAAGACTCTGCCAGCTTCTAGTAAAGGTCGCATGTATCGATGAATCAGAGTCAGTAACAAACAACGGATGTGGGCCCCATCGACGTCGGCATCAGACATCAGAATAATTTTCTGGTAGCGGGCCTGTTCAATATCAAAACTTCGACCTGAACCAGCGCCAATCACTTGAATGATTGCGGCACATTCTGCATTCTTGAGCATGTCTGCCAAGGTGGCTTTCTGGACGTTCAGAATTTTGCCACGAATCGGCAATAAGGCTTGAAACTCACTGTTTCTAGCGTCTTTCGCTGTGCCTAATGCACTCTCACCTTCAACAATGAAAAGTTCAGTTCGCTCAACATCTGTGCCTCGGCAGTCGCGCAATTTAGCTGGCAAGGTTGAGGACTCTAAAGCTGTTTTTCGACGCTGAACATCGCGCTGATGCCGAGCGCTAACGCGGGCTCGCATAGCGTTTGCAACTTTTTCCAACACGTTTTTCACAGCTTGCTTTTCCCCACGTGGAGGATTGTTAAACCACTTGTTCAACTCGGCGGTTACGACTGCGGCAACGATTTTGGAAGCTGCTGGAGTGCCAAGCACTTCTTTGGTTTGACCCTCAAACTGTGGTTCTGCCAGTCGAACGGTGACAATTCCACATAACCCTTCAAGAATATCTTCTTTATTTACGTTCTCTTCGTTGGTTTTCAAGGTTTTAGCAGTTCGCAGTTGGTCGTTTAGCACCTTGGTGATTGCCCGTTCAAACCCAGCAATGTGTGAGCCACCCTTTGGGGTTGAAATAATGTTTACGAAGCTTCTAATGTCACTGTCGTAGTTGTTGTTCCATCGCAAAGCAATGTCGACCACTAAGTCACGCTCAACCTCGGCCATCACCATGTGGCCCTTGTCATCCAAAACTTGAATATTTTCAGTGAATTTCTGACTTCCCTGCAACCTGATGACTGAGTTAACCGGTTCACCTTTAGAAATGTGATCACAAAACTCAGAGATGCCACCGACATAATTAAAAGTATGCACATCTAACTGGCCGGTTCGATTATCTACCACCTTGATATTCAAACCAGGGACCAGAAAGGCCGTTTGCCGGGCGCGGTCAAGCAAAGCGACTAAGTCAAAACTTGCTGACTTATCGAAGAGCTGGTGATCAGCCCAGTAGCGAATCCGAGTACCAGTTTTACCTGGCTTGGCTTTTCCTTTGACTGCGAGTCCAGATTTTTTCGTGAATTCAGAGTCAGGTAAATCACTCTCAAAAATCCCCGGAACGCCGCGCTTGAAGGACATGCTGTAGGTCTTACCATCCCGATCAACCTCAACGTTAAGCCGCGCTGAAAGCGCGTTTACGACCGAGGCTCCAACCCCATGTAGACCACCGCTGGCGCCATACGAGCCGCCGCCGAATTTTCCGCCAGCGTGCAATTTGGTCATTACAAGTTCAACACCCGTCAGCTTGGTTTTTTTCTCAACATCTACCGGAATGCCGCGGCCATCATCTTTAACTTCTACCGAGCCGTCCGGCCAAAGTAGAATCTCAATATTGTGGGCATGACCGGCCAAAGCCTCATCCACCGAGTTGTCCACAATTTCCCAAAGACAGTGCATCAATCCGCGGCTATCGGTAGAGCCGATGTACATACCGGGCCGTTTACGGACCGCATCTAGACCCTCGAGTACCGATAAGTCTTTGGCTGAATAACCGGATTTTGGGGATTTGGCCACTGCCACTAAGACCTCCTGAGTGAGCGCTCAGGTTACCCGCAAATAACTTCAGTTTCTCCAGAACACGCCTATTTTCGACGCGACAAATGTCAGGAATAGACTCCATACTTAGCGCGTTGAGTAAGTCAGAGAGAAGGAGAGCCCGATGACCGAAACCAAGTCCGCACTACTAACTGCAGCCGATCGTTGTGATCGCTGTGGAGCTCAGGCCTATGTGAAGGTTGAAATGCCTTTTGGTGAATTGCTTTTCTGCGGTCATCATTACAACCAGAATTCTGCTGCTCTCGCAGGAACAGCCGTCTCAATCCATGATGAGACGCATTTAATTAAATAGTCTTTTATGAAAAATGGGCGAGCCTTTCGGCTCGCCCATTTTTCTTTAAACTCTTAATCGAGGTAGTCGCGTAGAACCTGGGAACGGGATGGGTGACGAAGCTTGGACATAGTCTTGCTTTCAATCTGGCGGATTCGCTCACGGGTCACGCCGTATACCTTTCCGATTTCGTCTAAGGTCTTCATCTGTCCGTCGTCTAGGCCGTAACGCATCTTCACAACCCCAGCTTCTCTTTCGCTGAGAGTGTCGAGCACGTCTGAAAGCTGCTCTTGCAGCAGTGTGAACGAAACCGCTTCGGAAGGAACAATGGCTTCAGAGTCTTCAATCAAATCACCGAATTCGCTATCGCCTTCTTCGCCCAATGGGGTGTGAAGCGAGATGGGTTCACGCCCATATTTTTGAACCTCAACGACCTTTTCAGGAGTCATATCAAGTTCTCTAGCGAGTTCTTCTGGGGTCGGTTCGCGTCCGAGCTCCTGCAGCATCTGACGTTGCACTCGCGCAAGTTTGTTGATGACCTCAACCATGTGAACCGGGATACGAATGGTGCGAGCCTGATCAGCCATCGCTCGAGTAATCGCCTGGCGAATCCACCAGGTTGCGTAGGTTGAGAACTTGTAGCCCTTGGTGTAGTCGAATTTTTCGACGGCACGAATCAAGCCGAGGTTGCCTTCCTGGATCAGGTCCAAGAACAACATGCCACGTCCGGTGTAGCGCTTTGCCAGCGAAACTACGAGACGTAGGTTCGCTTCCAATAGGTGGTTTTTATCTCGGTAGCCAGCGTTAACAACCTTTTCCAGACAGAATTCGCAGACATTCTGCTTCTTGTCATCGAATTTGTACTTCACGTAACGCTTGGTGTCATCCCAACCACAGACAAAACACTTAATTTTCTTATCAGCAGCATCAATGAGAGCAGTGTCTCGCAGTTCTTCTGCAAACAAACCGGCTTCAATTGATTTCGCTAGTGAAACTTCAAGTTCAGCATTAAGTAGGGCAACTTTGCCAATTTGCTTTAAATAGTCCTTGACCGGGTCGGCAGTTGCGCCGGCCTGGGTCACAGTCTGGATTGGTTCGTCGGTCTCATCCTTATCGTTGATGATGAAGGCCTGGGATTCGGAGTTCTCAGTGGCTTCTTCTTCACCGTCAGCCGATTCACCAGGTGTGATTCCAGCGCTTTCAAGTTCTTCTTCGATTTCGGCGTTTAACTCAACCTCGAGTTCAGCAGCGGCATTCAAGTCAATAATTGCGCCGTCATCCTTGATTACCTCGTCGGCATCAACTTCAATAACATCATCTTCGAGTGAAACTTCCAAAACCTCTTCGATTTCCACCGCAGCTGATACTGATTTGGATTTTTTGCTGGCAGTTTCTTTTACAACTTCAAGCTTGGCTTTTGACTTCGCGGGCGCTACAGCCTTTGCTGGGGCTACAGCCTTTGCTGGGGCTACAGCCTTTGCTGGGGCTGCGGCCTTTTTCGCTGGCGCAACAGCTTTCTTGGCTGGCGCAACAGCTTTCTTA
>JBBAQJ010000077.1:0-5437 GCA_040400365.1 Polynucleobacter sp.
ATCATTCCCCAGGGCTCTTGAATCTCATCGGGTAACTTCCCTAGTTTTTTACCCTCTCTGGCAATTTGTACTGTTGGGCCCACTGACACCACGGTCTCGGTCAAAATATCAACCAGTTCGCCATTAAAAATATTCCGAACTTCATAGACCCACTGCTGACCTACCGCTGGTGCTCGAACCAAGGGGATTGATTGAGGGGGTGCAATTTCAGCCTTTGGAATATGCGATACCGAACCCAGGCATGCAGTCAATAACAAACTAGCCGTAACCGTGGCTAAGCTTCGCCAAGAAAGGTATTTAAGTAACATCTAGACTACTTCCAGGAACGTAATTGCCAAGCTGTGCTGTTCTCAAGTAACACCGCACCAATTTGGCCCTGGATTTGATAGGAGCCAGAGGATTCGCGTGCGACCCAGCGACCAATTTCTGGAGCAAACCAAATAATCTCATGACGAATGCAATCCACCTTATTAGCATCATCACTCTGAAAATTAATTAGATTTTGATAGCGCAAACAGGTGAACTCGCCTGCTGGAACCTTGAGCATTTCCCAACCCGCACAATACATATACTGCTGCCAACCAAAGGAGTTATCGGAATATCCTGCAATCGAATAGCGCGTTGTAAATTGCTTACTCCAATTAGCCTGCATTTGCTCAGGCCAAAGAGGAATCGCAGGACCATAGTTCAGAATGCGACCCCAATGCGGATCGGTTGCAATCATCCCCCACGACGATTGAATCTCACTGGCAAGATTTGCGCCATCTTGGTTGCTGCGAGAAATCGTAACTCCCGGCCCCACAATCTCAACCCGCTCGGTCACCACATCGAGTAACTTACTTGAGAACGTATCGAACTGCAAATAGGTCCATTCCTGACCCAATTGGGGCAAGCGCACACTGGGTATTTTCTTGGGGGCGGCGACTGGGATGCCGCGATCAAAGGTGGCAGTAGCGCACCCCAAAGGGGCTAAAGCAGCTGAACTAATGACAAGACGACGTAGGGGGTTCATACAAACTCCTAAAGACAAATAGCTATTCCCACTCGATCGTGGAAGGTGGTTTACCACTGATGTCAAAGACCACGCGATTGATACCGCGCACTTCATTAATGATGCGATTCGATACCTTACCTAGCAGTTCGTGTGGCAGATGCGCCCAATGCGCAGTCATGAAGTCTTGGGTTTGTACAGCGCGTAGCGCAACAACGTATTCATAGGTGCGCCCATCCCCCATCACCCCAACCGATTTAACGGGCAGAAAAACCGCAAATGCCTGACTCGTCAATGCGTACCAGGATTGCTTAGTGCTTTGGTCAATCGTATTGCGAAGTTCCTCGATGAATATAGCGTCCGCTCTGCGCAAAAGATCCGCAAACTCAGGTTTGACCTCTCCTAAAATCCGGACGCCCAGTCCCGGACCTGGGAAGGGATGACGATCCACCATCTCTTTTGGTAAACCTAGTTCAACGCCCAAAGCTCGCACCTCATCTTTGAATAACTCCCGTAACGGCTCCAAAAGCTGAAGGTGCATATCTTCAGGCAGGCCGCCAACGTTATGGTGACTTTTAATCGTATGGGCACTATTTTTACCCTTACCCGCCGACTCAATTACATCGGGATAAATCGTACCTTGGGCAAGCCACTTCGCATTTTTGATCTTGCCGGACTCACGCTGAAATACCTCAACAAATTCTTTGCCGATGATTTTGCGCTTTTGCTCGGGATCAGTCACACCCTTTAACTGAGACAGGAACTCATGCGAGGCATCCACATGAATCACTTTGACCCCTAAGTTGCGGGCAAACATATCCATCACCATCTTGCCTTCATTAAGCCTAAGCAAGCCATGATCGACAAATACACAGGTTAGCTGAGGCCCAATGGCCCGATGAATCAGGGCTGCAGCCACGCTGGAGTCCACGCCGCCCGATAGTCCCAAAATTACTTCATCATTACCAACTTGCTCTTTAATCTTCGATACCGCTTCAGCAATGTAATCCCCCATCACCCAATCAGCCCGGCATTGGCAAATTTCATGCACAAAACGATTTAAGATCTCTTTGCCCTTTAGGGTGTGGGTTACCTCGGGATGAAATTGCAAACCATAAAAATGCTTCTCTTCGTTGGCCATCCCCGCAATTGGGCATGACGGCGTTGAGGCCATTAATTTAAAACCGGGTGGCAACTCGGTCACCGAGTCGCCATGACTCATCCACACTTTGAGAATTCCATACCCCTCATCTGTACGATGGTCCTCGATACCATTTAGCAAATCGGTATGGCCACGGGCGCGTACCTCGGCGTACCCAAACTCACGCGCTTTGCCTAAGGCCTCTGCTGAAGCAACCTGACCGCCCAGTTGGACCGCCATCGTTTGCATACCGTAACAAATACCTAGAACCGGAATATTGAGTTGGAAAACAATTTCGGGAGCCCTGGGGCTATTGGGCTCCGTTACTGAGCTTGGTCCACCCGAAAGAATGATTCCTTTACAGCGACCCTCTTGAACAAAAGTTTTGATTCGTTCGGGATCTGAGTCATAAGGCCAGATCTCAGAATAGACTTTTGACTCCCGCACACGGCGGGCAATCAATTGGGTGACTTGCGAACCAAAATCAAGAATCAGAATCGTATCGTGCACAGTTTTGCCCAAGCGACTCTTAATCAACGTGGTAGTTAGGGGCTTCCTTCGTGATCTTCACATCATGGACATGCGACTCTCGCACACCTGCAGAAGTAATCTCCACAAAACCGGCCTTCTCATGTAATTCTGCAATGGTTTTGCAACCACAATAGCCCATCGACGAACGAATACCGCCACTCAGTTGATGCAAGATACTGAGGACGCTTCCTTTATAAGGCACCTGCCCCTCAATCCCCTCGGGGACCAATTTCTCGGCATTGGCAGCACTAATGTCCTCTTGGAAGTAACGATCGGCGGCACCATCGGCCATGGCGCCTAAGGAACCCATGCCACGATAACTCTTATAGGATCGCCCTTGATATAAAAAGACTTCGCCAGGCGCCTCTTCTGTCCCAGCAAACATACCACCCATCATCACGCTATTAGCACCAGCTGCAAGGGCTTTTGCAACATCTCCAGAGTAGCGTACACCACCATCCGCAATCAATGGGATACCGGTCCCCTTAAGCGCATTGGCAACATTCACTACGGCGGTGATTTGTGGAACCCCGACACCTGCCACGATGCGAGTGGTGCAAATTGAGCCTGGACCAATGCCGACCTTTACGCCATCGGCACCGTGGTCAGCGAGTGCTTTTGCAGCATCGCCAGTTGCAATATTGCCGCCAATCACTTGAACCTGAGGGTAGTTTTTCTTGACCCACTTCACGCGATCGAGAACACCTTGACTATGGCCATGCGCGGTGTCGACCACAATGACATCAACGCCTGCCTTAACCAGCAGGTCAACGCGCTCATCGTTATCTGGGCCCACACCGACGGCAGCGCCAACTCGCAACTTTCCTTCGCCGTCTTTGGCAGCATTGGGATGCTCGGTCGCCTTCAAAATATCCTTAACAGTAACCAAGCCGCGTAACTCGAAGGCGTCATTGACGACTAGCACGCGCTCTAAGCGATGCTTACTCATCAAGCGCTTAGCCTCTTCAAGACTTGCGCCCTCCTTCACGGTGATGAGGCGCTCACGCGGGGTCATCTTAGCTTTTACGGTGGCATCTAAATCCTCTTCGAAGCGAAGATCGCGATTGGTGATGATGCCAACCACTGTTTTTCCTTGAAGCACGGGGAATCCTGAAAAACCATGTTCCCTGGATAGAGCAATGACCTGACGCACGGTCATTTCTGGAGGGATAGTGATGGGGTCACGCAGAACCCCTGACTCAAAGCGTTTTACTTTAGCCACTTCTTTGGCCTGCTCAGCAGGCTTTAGATTTTTGTGGATGATTCCGATACCACCTTCACTAGCCATAGCAATCGCGAGCCTTCCCTCAGTGACCGTATCCATCGCAGCTGATACCAAAGGAATATTGATCGTAATATCGCGAGTTAATTGGGTGACCAAACTGGTGTCACGAGGAAGGACGGCCGAATAGGCCGGCACAAGGAGCACGTCGTCAAAGGTCAGTGCTTTTTGTATGAGTCGCATGCAAAACCCCTAGTCGCAAAATCCGATTATAAAGGTTCTGGGTCGAGGACTCCTTTAAGGTCTGGGTTTTGCAGCTTGGCGGCGCCGGGCTTTGGCTTTTAGAAGACTGTCTTTATCCCGGTTGGCCTTCTTACGCCTGGCCAACTTAGGGTCAATGCGTAATGGTGCATAAAGCTCCAAACGGTCTCCAGCATACAGCGGGCTATCCCAATCTTTGCGCTTACCAAATACTCCATAACAGCCCTTACGGCTAATCGCTGGATCATCTTGACCCGTAGCGATACCCAAGATTTGAAGCGCCCAACCCACCGTCGGCTTTGGGACACCTTTTAACGGAAGATGATGAATCTGCAGCGTTGGCGGATCCTGGCGCGCATCGCATACGAGTATTTCAATGGACTGGGCTTTAGTGGCCATACAGTTGCTCCGCACGTTTTACAAAGCAATCGACAAAAGTGCTAGCGATATAAGAGAACACCGGACCAATGATCTTATCTAAGATCGCACTTTTGAACTCCCAGTGCAAATTGAACTCAATCTTGCATGCATCATCCCGCAAGGGAATGAAGCGCCACTGACCAGTGAACTTTTTAAAGGGGCCATCGACAAATTGCATATCAATTGAATCAGGGCGATGATTGGTGTTCCGTGTGTGGAAGAATTGTTCAATCCCTTTAAAGTGGATCTTGATTTTGGCATCGAGCACCGTCTCGGTTTGCTCATAAATATCCACACCGCCGCACCAGGGTAAAAACTCTGGATAGCGCGCAACATCCGTTACTAGGCTGTACATGCGGTCAGCGGATTGACCAATCAAAACCGTCTTATTGACGTCTGCCATAATGAAACCGTGGAACCTATAAAAACTCTAAACCATGAGTATCGTTGATAACAAAAAAGCGTTCTTTGATTATTTTATTGAAGAACGCTATGAAGCGGGCCTTGTCCTCGAAGGGTGGGAGGTTAAGGCAATTCGTGCTGGGCGTGCGCAAATTAAAGAAGCGTATGTCGTGGTGCGCAATGCTGAAATTTATTTGATTGGTTCTCACATCAGCCCTCTCTCATCAACTTCGACTCATATTCATGCTGACCCCACCAGAACCCGCAAGCTCCTTTTAAATGAGAGCGAGATCCGGAAACTAATTGGTAAAGTTGACCAGCGAGGCTATACCCTGGTTCCACTCAATTTTCACTTCTCAAAAGGCCGAGTCAAATGTGAAATTGGGCTTGCCCGCGGCAAGAAACAACACGACAAGCGCGAAGCCAGTAAAGAGCGCGACTGGGAGCGAGAAAAGGCCAGAATCGTACG
>JBBAQJ010000078.1:0-5313 GCA_040400365.1 Polynucleobacter sp.
TAGTCAAGCGGAGCCGAAGGGCACCCTATATCCACCCAGCAGTCCGCCCGCAAAACCAGTTGATGGTAGCAGTAAAGTAAACTGAAAAATGGAAAAGCCACTTCCTTCTCTTGTCGGTTTCTCTGAAAAAAATCACCAATGGTTTGCTGAGGGCATAAGCCTAGCAAAACTTGCACAAGATTTTTCCACCCCGCTCTATGTTTACAGCAAAGAGGCCATTTGTAGCGCCTACCGTGCCTACGACGCAGCCTGCATTCGGCCCAATGGCACACGACGAGCTCGGATTCATTACGCCATGAAGGCTAATAGTAATTTGGCTGTTTTGGATGAGCTCAAACAACTGGGGGCCGGCTTTGACCTAGTCAGTGGTGGTGAGTTAGCTCGTGCACTTCAGATTGGTGCCGAGCCGAAAAGTCTGGTTTTTGCAGGCGTTGGTAAATCATCTGCTGAGATCGAGAATGCACTGCGGGCGGGCGTTAAATGTATCAATGTCGAGTCCATATCCGAGTTACAGCGTATTAATGCAATTGCCAAAACTCTGGGATTACGAGCGCCTATTTCATTACGTGTCAATCCTGATGTCGATGCCAATACACATCCCTATATTTCAACCGGTCTTAAAGACAATAAATTTGGGATTGCTTTCCATGACGTTCTCAAGACCTATCATGAGGCTGCCCGATTGCCTCACATTGATGTGATGGGCATTGACTGTCATATTGGCTCACAAATTACTAGCGCCTCACCCTATCTGGATGCGCTTGATAAAGTGCTTAGCCTCGTCACCCAACTACAGCACGAGGGGATCACGATTCATCACCTAGATTTAGGTGGTGGATTGGGAATAGATTATGGCGGGGAGGCGGCTCCAAATATCACCGAATTTACTAATACACTGCTGGATCGAATCGAAGAACAGGGCTTTAATCACCTTGAAGTTTTGCTGGAGCCGGGCCGCTCCTTGGTGGGTAATGCGGGAGTTTTGTTGACTCAGGTGGAATACTTAAAAACAGGGATTGATAAAAACTTTTGTATTGTGAATGCGGCTATGAATGACCTGATGCGGCCAGCCCTTTATGAGGCCTACCATGCCATTATCCCTGTCCAAATGAGTTCCGCCAAACCAAATCAGTACGATGTGGTTGGCCCGGTTTGCGAGTCTGGCGATTGGTTAGGCAAAGATCGAACTCTTGCAGTGCATGAGGGCGATATTCTTGCGATCTTATCGGCCGGTGCGTATGGCTTCGTAATGTCATCCAACTACAACACGCGGGGACGCGCCGCTGAAGTAATGGTAGATGGTAATCAAGCTTACCTAGTTAGGGAGCGAGAAACGCCAGTAAGTCTCTTTAACAATGAGCGCACTCTAAATCAGGCGAGCACGCTCAAGCAAGACTAAAAATTAGCGCAGACCTGCCATATAGTCTGAGACTGCTTTCATTTCTGCATCGGATAATTTAGTTGCAATCGTAGTCATCTGCGCGCTATTTTTACGAGTACCTTCTCTAAATGCTACTAACTGAGAAGTAGAATAATCGGCCCACTGTCCACTTAGGCGTGGATACTGTGCGGGGATGCCGGCGCCATTGGGGCTATGACAACCAGCGCACGCTGGAATTCCTTTTTCAGCAATGCCGCCACGATAGATCTTTTGGCCCAAGGCAATACTATCTTTGTTTTGAGCAACGCCTAGAGTGGGCTGTTGTTTGCTTAAGTACGCGGATAAGTTCAGCATATCCTGCTCTGTCAAAGTGGCCACCATTCCCATCATGACGGGGTTTGCTCGTGACCCGTCTTTATAGTTTTTAAGTTGCTTTACGGTATAGGCGGTATGTTGTGCCGCTAATTTTGGCCAACTAGCAACTCCGCTATTGCCATTAGCACCATGACAACCTACGCACGCTACTACCCCGCGCTTAGGATCGCCATTGTTATAAAGTCCGTCCCCAGCCGCCAAATCAACCTTCATTGGAGCAGGGGCCGCTGGAGCAGGCGCAGCAGTCATTGCAGGTGTTGCTGGTTTAGTGGGTTCCGCTGCATTGGCAAAAGGCATGATGAGCGCCGCCAAGGCAATTAAAAATGATGGGAAGTTTAATTTGGAGATTTTGCTACTTTGACGCATTATGGTTACCTTGCTTACTTTGAGATGGGTGCAGAAGTTATCTTAATTTAATGAGATTTTACAATAGCTTCCATACTTTCATTTATGTCTAAACTTCATCAAACCCGCTTTTTTACTACCGTAAATGAACTGCACACCCTGCCTCAGGGTGATATCCTAGAAATTGCCTTTGCTGGTCGCTCAAATGCCGGAAAATCCAGTGCAATCAATGTGTTATGTAATCAAAAGCGGCTTGCTTTTGCCAGCAAAACCCCTGGGCGGACCCAGCACATAAACTATTTTGGGGTTTATGCCAAAGAAACGCTATTAGCCTATCTCGTGGATCTGCCAGGATATGGCTACGCGGCCGTGGGGGAAAGCACTCGATCTCATTGGAACGATATCCTTAGCAACTACCTTCAGAATCGCGAATCCCTGGTTGGTATGATTTTGATTGTGGATGCTCGTCGCGGCCTAACCGAGCTAGACGAACAAATGATTCGGTGGTTTAGTGTGACACAAAAACCGATTCATATTCTTTTGAGTAAGTCTGATAAACAAACCTATTCAGAGAATCGTGATCTTTTACATAACATTACTGAACAAGTAAAACAGTTTGCTCCAGCACAAATTACTGCCCAGTTATTTTCCAGTACAAAACGAGTGGGTCTTGAAGAAAGCGATACACTTATCCAAAGATGGCTTTTTAAAGAACCCTTTGTAAGTGAAAATACCCCTAATTAGTCTATTTCTTCTTTACGAACACTAATCATGTCTCAATACCCTGCCTATAGACCTCGTCGGATGCGTCGTGACGATTGGTCGCGTCGTTTATTTCAAGAAAATCGCCTTAGCCCAGACGACCTTATCTATCCAGTCTTCCTGCTACCCGGTAAGAACCAAACGCAAACCGTTGCCTCAATGCCTGGTATTGAACGAATGTCACTCGATCGTTTGTTTTCAGTTGCCGAGGAGTGTGTCGCTCTAGGAGTCCCGGTCATGGCCTTATTTCCGGTGATTGATGCCTCCCTTAAAACCATTGATGGTGCTGAAGCTTTTAATCCTAACGGCTTAGTGCCTACCGCGGTTACTGAACTTAAAAAACGCTTTCCTAATCTTGGGATCATGACCGATGTGGCATTAGACCCTTATACAAGTCATGGGCAAGATGGGATCTTGGATGAAAATCATCGCATCATTAATGATGAAACTGTTGCTATTTTGGTCAAGCAAGCTTTATGTCATGCACATGCAGGCGTCGATATTGTGGCCCCCTCCGACATGATGGATGGGCGTATTGGACAGATTCGTACTGCACTTGAGAGCAATCGGTTCATTCATACGCGCATCATGGCTTACTCTGCTAAATATGCGTCTGCATTCTATGGTCCTTTTCGGGATGCGGTCGGCTCTGCTGCTAATTTAGGTAAAGCGGATAAAAAGAATTACCAGATGGATCCGGCCAATGGTGATGAGGCCATTCGTGAAGTCGGTCTTGATATTAGCGAAGGCGCCGATATGGTCATGATTAAACCAGGCATGCCTTATTTGGATATCGTCCATCGCATTAAAGAAGCATTTGGCTACCCCACCTATGTATACCAAGTAAGCGGTGAATACGCGATGCTAAAAGCGGCTGCCAATCATGGTTGGTTAGATCACGATGCCGTCATGATGGAATCTCTGATTGGATTTAAACGCGCTGGTGCCGATGGCATCCTCAGTTATTTTGCTCTCGAAGCAAGCCGTCTGTTAAAGAAATAATCAACAGCTCTTCGAACTATTTCGTATTGAGTTCTTGCAAACGTTGGCTAAAACGTCCTGGCGGCATAAACCCTACGACCCGCAATCCTTTTTGTTCATCACCCAAACCATTAAATAAAAGAATTGCTGGTGGGCCAAAAAGACCATATTGTTTTAATAGGGCTTGAGTGGACGAATTATTCACAGTGACATCGACCTGAACCAATACAAAACGACTCATCTCTTTTGCAACTTCAGGGTTTGTAAAGGTAATGGCTTCCATTTCTTTACAGCTGATACACCAATCCGCATAGAAGTCTAACAAGACTAACTTTTTATTCTCTTGTGCTTTTTGTAAGATGCTTTGTAGTTCTTCGGGGGAGCGCACTACCTGAAAGACTAGATTTGGAGAAATTCGTTTTTCTAGGCGACTACTATTTTGTGGGTCAGTCTCACCACGAAGCATCGAAAATGCTGGCCATACGATCCATATTGCCAACAATACAAGCATCACTCCAAGGGCTCGTTGTAACCACACCATCCATGCACCAGCGCTAGGAATCACGCTTCTAGCCCCAAGAGCAATGAGCAATAGCGGTAAGCCCATACCCAGTGCCATTACAAATAATAATGCTCCGCCCAGCACCATGGAACCGGTTTGTGCCACAAAACCCAAAACGCTTGCCAGTGGGGCGGTAATGCATGGGCTTGCCACCAAGGTTGAAATTGCACCCAGCGCAAATGCTCCAAAAAGACTGCCGCCCTTCTGTCTACCGGCCATTTGGTCTACTTTATTTTGCCAAGCTTGCGGCATCCTCAGTTCATAAAAACCAAATAAGCTTCCAGCTAAAAAAAGTAATAGCCCTGAAAAAATTATTAACGCAATTGGACTCTGAAGCACCCGCTGCACACCACTCCCCAAGGCTGCAGTCAATATACCTGCTAAGGCATACAGCAAAGCCATCCCAAGGATATATGCCAAGGCTAAGTATGCCGAGCGAACTTTGCCAATCGGCAGATCGCCCTGTTTACCCAAGACGATGCTACTTAAGATAGGCAGCATGGGTAATACGCAGGGAGTAAATGCCAGCGCTACTCCTAAAAGTAAAAAGCCTAGGAGTAAGTAAGCTAAATCTGCATTTTCTAAATACGACTTAATTGAGCCAATGTCATCTCGCCCACTCCAAAGCCCAGCTAAACTCATACTCTGGGTATTTGCACTCCCTGTACTTGGCCTTAAATCCGCATCAGGTATCGGCGCTACCTTTACTCCTGGAGCGGCAAGGAAATACTGGTAGGTCATCGGTGGATAGCAAATACCCCCATCAGCGCATCCCTGTAAATCAAGTTCTAAACGAATACCTTGTTCGGCCTTTTGTAAAAAAGGGATTGTGACTGAAAATGGGTTTGGATAAATCTCCATTTTTTTACCAAAAGTCTCATCAAACTTCTCAATACCACGGGGTAAC
>JBBAQJ010000079.1:0-5295 GCA_040400365.1 Polynucleobacter sp.
GCAACCGCCAAAAACGATCGCTCCCCAACTCCAAGGGCGATCGTTTTTTTTATGCTGTAGCCCCAAACCAAGAAAAGCAGGTATAATCAGAAAAACAGAACCCCTGGCAAGCAGCGAAACTTTTCCAGGGGTTCAAAAAACACAAATAAGACTTGGGGGTGACCCCGCAGAAACGCCCGAAGCCCTTGAAAGACCTAGCTTTTTCCACGGAATCTATGAATAGCATACCACAATTATTCCCAAACCCGCAACCCTACCTAAGATTCAGCGCAAATTTGGCTGACACATTGGGGGCGCTATCTGGGATTTATTATTATGTTCGTTTTCTGGACAAGGAAGGAAAGGGATGGGCGATACTTAACATTGACAGCGCCGCTACAGCCCTAAACCGCGCTCCAAAAACGATCGTGGGGCAAATCTATAGGGCTAAACAAAGAGGGCTATTCTACCGCGCATACAAGCAAGCTGACGGTTCTTTCTTTGTTCAATACAAGTCAGACGTGAAATTATGCCTAGAGCATGGAATCGGATTTGGGGCTATAGCGAGTATTCCCCTGGCACAATTGCCGAACCTTAAATATTTAGCCGCAGACGCAACTCTGGAAGCGATACAAAAATCCAGCATTGTCAAGGCACAACAGCTTTCCCAAACCAACCAGGACGATCGGCGGGTACTAGACCTCGATCACCTTTTCGCTGACTTTCCTAGCTCTGCAAAATCACGGGGTTCTGGAATCTTAGCGATCGGGCGGCGGTGTATATACCTCTCCGAGAACATCCTCCCGGTTGGCGGAAAACAGGCTACCGCTGCCACCTGTCTCGATCGCTCTCGATCGACTATCCAACGGCGGCTGAATAACACCATTAGATCCAATCGCGGTGTTCCCCTTATCCAAAAAGCTCAGTTGGCCGTCAGGACTACCCTGAATCCCAGGACGATCGACTCCCTCAAGACGATCGCTATGGAGACTTCGGATCTTGATTTATTTCATGAGTCGAGGCGGTATTTTGTTCAAACTGTAGACGGTAAGAATCAAGTTTTTTATGCTTGCACAAACGTCTACAACTCTCACTGTATCGAGCTTTCAAGGCAACGGAACAAACGCCGTAGATTAAAAAATCTGATCAAGGGGCGCGCCGGGGTCTCTGACTCCTAACTTCCTTATCTTTTTTTTAGATAGTGGTAGGGGTGATTTTATAAGCCCCAAAATCGCAACTCAGGATCAGAAGCGATCGTTTTGTTGTGTCCAGCAATTGAGACCTGACCACCCCAGAAAGAATTTCCCCTCCCCCTTGACAATACCACAGTTAAGCGTTACTATATTCATATACCAAGTCAAACACAGGACAAACGCCATGAAAGCCACTACCGCCACGATCGCATTAGAAACCCTCCAATCTGGAGGAAGAATTGGTGGGCATAATCGAATCCTTTACTCCGCTACCGGAGAAGTTGTAAAGAACGCAAAAGGCAACCGGGTAACAGTACCAGTAGCAACGATCGATAATTTTGTATTGCAAGGGTTAGTCGTCGTGACAGATCAGCAATATGTTATCGCCTAGCGATCGTTGCCACAGCCATTCCCAAACAAAAGCGGGATCACCTCGGTTCCGCTGTACAGACTAAGCGATCGTTCTCCATCCCACAGAACGATCGCTTTTTTTATGTTTGATTATTTTGTTCGGCATCTTCAGCATCCCCAAACATC
Organism: Polynucleobacter sp.; assembly: GCA_040400365.1. Taxonomy (GTDB): domain Bacteria; phylum Pseudomonadota; class Gammaproteobacteria; order Burkholderiales; family Burkholderiaceae; genus Polynucleobacter. The sequence continues at coordinate 1,710 of JBBAQJ010000079.1, forward strand.
CGCTTAATAGCGGGCGAGTCCCAATTAATCCGCGCCGCATCAAGTTCAATTAATTTCATTTTAATGTCCCATCCCAACCTTATAAATGTGGCAATGTCCCTAGGCGACAACTCATCCAGATTCATTCCAGCAAACTTCTGGAACGAGCGATACAGCATGGTATCTGCAAGCCGTCCGGCCCTCTCCAAATCTTTAAACATCTTCTGGATTTGCTCAACCTCACGATCGATTTGCACGATCGCTCTGCCTGCAACCTCCTGGACACTCCGAAGCTCAGGAGAGCGATCGACCTTGGTTAGCCGGTACTTTTCCCTCTGCTCCACCCATCCTTCTTTGGTCGATCGGTTTTTAAGCGAAGCCATTGATGGAGCGCCGTCACGCTGGGAGATTTTCCTGATCGATTCGTTACCTGTAATGAAAACCGATCGCCAATGATCCCAGTCAATCTCACCCCAAGCGGCCATAATCCCCTCACAGTCTACATCTTATATACCTAGTCTATATCTTTATTTTACGATGGTTTATAAGTGGTTTACAACTTTCTACTTTCCAATTCAAAAAAGAGACAACTGCCCAATCTTAGTTGTTTCAGGATTAATTATTTCATCCTGAACGATCGCATTGACCTCCTGGGCGATCGGCTTTTGTGCAACATGACTAACCAATGCCAACAATCTTGAACCTCGAAATGGGGCAACGATCGCCTCATGCTGCCCGTATGTAGAGATGGCCGACATAAGACGATCGCTATGGTACTGCCCAGAATCAATCTCTGTTTTACTGAATCCCAACCCCATTAAGGATTCATAATGCTGTAGCAAATCAGTAAACTCAGCGCGGTGAATCCAGACAGAATCTAACTCAAACTGGACAGGGAAAAAGTCTCGATCTAATCCCTCCTGCGCCCACGGGAGAACATATTTCTGTCCACTCTCAGTAATAGCAATAGTAAAAGGCGGTTCAGGTGGAGAAAGTAGCCATTCTCGAATCTGCGATCGTAGTGCTAAAGATTCTATAACTGGCCATGTTTTCCCCCTCTCTGTCCTTGGCTCTAGTAACCTTGGAAATAATAATTCGTTTTTAGAGTAGAGAACCGTTATTCCCCTGACGGGCAAATCAGACCATTTATTCTTTGCTGCATTCCAAAACCATACCCGCCCCTTCAATACCCAATTACAACGATCGCAGACAAACGAAGAATCCGGGCATTTACACAATGTTCTAGACGTAAAATATTTGGACAATAGCTCGTTTGTTGAGTATTGCCAATCGCCGATAGATCCACACAAACAACAATTTACCATGCATTAAAAAAGTCCATTTCAAGTTTCAATATATTTGAGATTGGCATTGCACAGATTGCCCTTGATTCTGGTAAATGGAATGGAGTAACCCAGGCCCATCTCCGCCTGGTATGCGGGACATCCGCAGGGCAGCATTCAACTGGGATAGGACGCATCAATTGTCCGTTTTTACCCCATAAATGATAGTCACTAGGAGATTGTCGCACAGACCATTTGCTAACCTGCCCATATCCTATCCCCCTGTGCTTTCCAATTGATGTTACGGCAGATAACATCTTGGATACTTCATCTATGTTTCCAATACTCCACCAATAAATTGATTTTACTAGCCGTGCAAATACTGGAGTATTACCACTTTTATATGGCCCGCCGTCCGTTTGGATCTTCTGTCTTTTCCCCTGCCAGTCAACAGGGTATCCCTCAGATTGCCCTGCCCATCGCTTATTCCTGCGATCGGAATATTGACAATCAAATTGATAATGGGGAGATGAACAACACCAGTATGATTGACTCTCTAGTACCGATCGCTGTATGGGCAACTCAGGAATAATAATTTTTTCCGGATTAACATGAGCGGAATAAAGACCTCGCTCATCTAACCAAGCAAACTCTAAAATAGCCTCGATTGATGGAGTCCAATCGTCCAGGACAGCCAAGGGACTAGACAGGTCAACCTTAATCGTTATAGGTATAAAGTTAGTCATCGTTTATGTTTTACTTTTAATTTCTGGATACAAATCTGCGTACATTGAATAATAGTCAGGGGCGATAAGTCTAAGCTGAGAAAACGCACCGTGCCGGACTAATCCATCCTGATGGCTACCCCTGTGCAAGTCGAAGTTATGGACAACCGCTGTTCTTGATTTAGATCTATGTCCACTTGCTTGATGATCGTAACTTTTCAAATAAGGTAAATCATGCAGAACGGTATAAGCCCACTTATCTTTCCATCCCCACCATGCCAATGGAAACGATCGCCAAGTCCCTTTCTTTTTTCCTGATTGATATTGATGGATTACCCCATACTTAGAGACAACCATTTTGCGCTTAGGACTTTCATCAGCACGAATGCCAATAAATGTTAGGTCAAACTGACTGGAAATTTTATTGACCTGATCATAAAAACCTCCATCTCGTTCTTCATGGTAAAGAATTCTTGTGTATTTTGTTGGGAAACGATCGCAGTATTGTTTGACAACTTCACTGTAATTGTTTTGCAAATCCTCTAAACTGTCGCCAATACAATAAGCTTCAACATCAGGTACAACCTGTTGAATCAAATGAAGCATGTTAATTGAGTCAGTACCCCAAGAAATGGCAACACCGGGATTTCCTATCTCAAGCGATCGTTTAATTATCTCAATAGATTGCTCTATCTTCCGCTTAAATTGCGGTAGTTCAGACCAACCCATGAACATCAATCGTTCAGCGTTTTCCATCAGTCCTTCCTCACTGTATGCAACGGCATAGCACACCGGGTTTTATTAGAGTGCAACCAAGCAGGCGGTCGCCATCCCCAATCTCTGATTGCAAAATCTAAAGGAATAGCGGGTAAGGCATCAGCGGGAACCGATCTCATTAACTCCCCATCGGGGCCAAACAAATGCCAGTCATCAGCCACCTCAACAACCTGCCATCTGGATACCTGTCCGTGTCCATGCGATCGTTTTTTGCCGATGCCAGTACACCCGCTCAAGATCGATTCTATTGCATCCTTATTGCCTCTGCAATACCAAGTAATTGAGTCCGTGACCCTGACATAGTTAGGCAGATCGTATGACTTTTCGTGCCCCTCAGACCCGCTCCATTTTGGCTTTCGCTTTCCCCAATTCGGGGACGGTGAATCAATGCCCGGACTCCATCGCTTACGGAAACGATCGCTATACTCCGACCGATAGGAATAACAGGGGTAGGATGTTGCCCAATACCAATGCCCACCGATTTCAGACTTTTCCAGTGGCATCTCAGCATTAACGATGGAACGGGATCTCTCCACATCCTCCAGGGTTGGATTTGGGTCTGCCATGCCATTGGAGTCCAGGATTAGCCATTCAATCAGTCCCGCTAGGTCTGGACTCCAATCATCAAATGTCGCAAATCCATTAGCAAGAAACGCTTGCACTTTTAGATTAGCCATTAAGAAACCCTCCGATCGCTGTAGCATTCTGAGAATCTGCTAGAAACTCACGGTACACGCCCAGGTAATCTTGATATGCGGCATGGCTATCACCGGCCAATTGGGAGAGTTCTTGGTTCCCGGTTTTTACAGACAGGAAATGCCC
>JBBAQJ010000080.1:0-5285 GCA_040400365.1 Polynucleobacter sp.
AGAGCAGAGAAATGGTCAGGGCGGGCTTTGAAACTACCAAGCTAAAACGGGGGTTTCTATAATGGGTCTCTATCTATGCGCTCTGACCTAACCCATTCTAAAATCCCCTACTGGGGGTGGACACCTCTGCAACAGCAGGCCTGGCGCGATGGATTAAAAACGATGTCGACTTCCGCAGTGACCATATTTACTTGGGCTGTAGTTACGGGGTTGGCGATGGGCAAATCCCCATTGAGTACTGAGCAGGCCTTGGCAATGAGCCTTTGTGTATTTGCAGGTACAGCTCAGTTAGCAGCCTTGCCCTTGCTGGCGAGCGGGTTCTCGATTGGGACGATTTTAGTAACAGCCTTGGTGGTTAATCTGCGCTTCATTATTTTTAGTATTGGAGTTCAGGCCCACTTTTCTCATTTACCGTACTGGAGAAGGGTGATATTGGGTTATTTCACGGCAGACTTCGGTTATCTCATGTTCACGAGTCGCTTTACGGAAGTGCAGAGCGCTCAGGAGAAAAAGGCTGACGGCTTTTACCGTAGCTACTTTATGTATGGTCTGGCAACTGGAAATTGGACTATTTGGCAATCAGGTTCGATCCTTGGCATTTTGTTTGCCAGCCAAATCCCTGATAGTTGGGGATTGGAGTTTGCCGGTACGCTGGCATTAATTGCAGTAATAGTTCCCATGCTAGATCACCGAGCCGCTCGTTGGGCCGCCGGGGCTGCTGCAATCGTTGCAGTATTAGCGTTTGCATTGCCACTAAAGCTTAATCTCACCTTAGCAATTATTGCGGCGATTATGGTCGGAATCCTTGCGGATCGATCTCCGCGGAGGCCGAGATGAGACCTGATTCATTAGGCACATTAGAGATCGCCTTTTTAATAATGGGTATGGCCATCATTACTGCCCTAACCCGCTCCTTTTTTGTATTTTTAGGTGATCGAGTTAAGGTTCCTGAGCTCGTATTGCGGGCGATTCGCTACGCACCTTTAGCAGCGATTGTTGGCATTTTGGCCCCTGAGCTCTTATTGCCCCCTGGGGCCCTTGCGCTTAATGAGTTAGATTGGAAATTACCGAATATCTGGGGTGGCATCGCTGCTTTTGGGGTGTATTTTTGGACCCGTAAGATGTTACCGACACTATTGGTCGGAATGGCCGTATTTAGCTTAGTCCGCCACTGGCTCTAAAATAGCTGTCTATACCCCATCCTAGACCAATAACCCGTTTCTATGCCTATTCCGCTTCTGAAAGTTAAACGCTTAAATGAGCTTGCTGCTTCTGGTCAGCTAAAGGGAAAACGTGTTTTTATTCGTGCTGATTTGAATGTGCCTCAAGACGAGGCAGGCAATATTACCGAAGATACGCGGATACGAGCCTCAATCCCTGCAATTCAGATGTGCTTGGATGCGGGTGCCGCGGTAATGGTGACCTCTCATCTCGGCAGGCCGACTGAGGGGGCCTTTCATCCAGAAGACAGCTTGGCACCGATTGCACATCGTATTGCTGAGCTACTCAATCGAAAAGTTGCTTTAATTAGTAATTGGGTGGATGGAGGCTTTGAGCTTGCTATTGGCGATGTTGTCTTATTAGAAAATTGCCGAGTCAATGTGGGTGAAAAGAAAAATACCGATGCGTTGGCCAAAAAAATGGCTGCACTGTGCGATGTGTATGTCAATGATGCATTTGGGACTGCTCATCGTGCAGAAGCAACGACTCATGGTATTGCGCGCTTTGCAAAAGTAGCCTGTGCAGGCCCATTGATGGCCGCCGAGTTAGATGCTCTAAGCCGTGCTTTGGCAGAACCAAAACGCCCCTTGGTTGCCATTGTGGCTGGGTCTAAGGTCTCTACTAAGCTGACAATATTGAAATCACTAGCTGAGAAAGTGGATGAGTTGATTGTGGGTGGCGGAATTGCCAATACCTTTTTATTAGCCAAGGGGCTATCCATTGGGAAATCCTTAGCAGAGCCAGATTTAGTAAACGAAGCAAAAGAAATTATTGCGTTAATGGAAAAGCGCGGCGCGCGCGTACCCATTCCCGAAGATGTAGTGGTGGCCAATGAACTTTCTCCTTTGGCGCGGGCCAATCGAGTACCGGTTGACGAAGTGGCCCCAGATGACATGATTTTGGATGTGGGGCCAAAGACTGCTGCAAAATTATCGATGATGCTGGCTCATGCTGGAACGATTGTTTGGAATGGCCCTTTAGGAGTTTTTGAGATTGATCAATTTGGTGGTGGCACCAAAATGATTGCAGCGGCAATTGCGCATTCACCCGCGTTTTCAATTGCGGGTGGGGGCGATACTTTGGCGGCGATTGCGAAGTACGGTATTGAGAATCAAGTGGATTACATTTCAACTGGTGGAGGCGCTTTCCTTGAATTCCTCGAGGGCAAGACCTTACCCGCATTTGCCGTGCTTGCAGAGCGCGCGAAGGATTAATCATGCAACGAGCAACAAAAATTATTGCAACTTTGGGCCCCGCCTCCGAGAAACCCGAGGTCTTGCGCGACATGATCCGTGCCGGACTCAATGTGGTGCGCCTGAATTTCTCGCACGGTACAGTTGCTGATCATCGTGCGCGCTATGATTTGGTGCGCCAAATTTCAAAAGAAGTTGGTCAAGAGGTCGGCATTATGGCCGACTTGCAGGGGCCAAAAATTCGGGTGGGTAAATTTACCGACGGCAAAGTTTTTTTAAAAGATGGCGCCCCATTTATATTAGATATCGCTTGCGAACTGGGTAATCAAGATCGTGTTGGTTTGGATTACAAAGATTTACCCAGGGACGTCAGACCTGGAGATCGATTGTTGCTCAATGATGGCTTGATTGTTTTGATCGTTGAGAAGGTGGTGGGTGGCGAGATATATACCAAGGTCGAGACCGGTGGACCTTTGTCAAATAACAAAGGAATTAATCGAGCCGGTGGTGGATTAACGGCTCCAGCGCTCACGGAAAAAGACATTCAGGATATGGATGCCGCGATCTCCATGGGCGTTGATTTTTTGGCAATTAGCTTTCCAAAGGATGGAGCTGATATGACCTATGCCCGTAAGCTTGCAGATGCCGCCAGTGTCAAGCATGGTAAGGGTAAGGCACGTTTAATCGCCAAGGTTGAGCGAGCCGAAGCGATTGCACCAGGAGCTCTCGAAAGTATCATCGCCGAGAGTGATGGGATTATGGTGGCCCGCGGTGATTTGGCCATTGAGGTCGGCAATCCAGCGGTACCGGCTCTTCAAAAACGGATGATTCGTTTGGCATTAGAGGCAGATAAGTTCACGATTACCGCCACTCAAATGATGGAGTCCATGATTAATGCTCCAGTGCCAACCCGCGCCGAGGTAAGTGATGTGGCAAATGCGGTATTGGATGGAACTGATGCAGTGATGCTTTCAGCAGAGTCTGCGACGGGACAATTTCCAGTCAAAACTATTGAGGCAATGGCAGCAATTTGTATCGAAGCTGAGAAATCCGAAGTTGTGAACCTCGATACTGATTTCTTGGATCAACGGTTTAAGCGAATTGACCAAGCGATTGCCTTGGGGGCTTTATTTACCGCACATCATTTAAATGCAACCGCGATTGCTGCTCTTACCGATTCGGGCTCAACCCCGATTTGGATGAGTCGTCACAATATTCGCGTCCCAATCTTTGCACTAACCAGTCGAATTGAAACCCAGCGTGCTTTAAGTACCTATCGCAATGTCAGACCCTTTAGCATTGAAGCAGGGGTTGATCGCGAATCGGCTTTGTTAGGGGTTGAGAAACGCTTAAAAGAATTAGGAGTTGCAAAATCAGGTGACACCATTGTGATCACTATTGGTGAACCCATGGATCAAGCGGGTGGAACCAATACATTAAAGATTGTAAAAGTTCGCTAGTCATGAACGCGTTGCACAGCACCTCAATTCGTTCTTTACCCTTGATCTCTAAGGGCAAGGTGCGCGATGTCTATGCTGTTGGCGATGATTGCCTACTAATGATTACCACGGACCGTATTTCAGCATTCGATGTGATCATGCAAGAAGCAATTCCTGAAAAGGGAATGGTTCTAAATCAAATGAGTAACTTTTGGTTTGCTCATTTGGCTCATGTCATCCCCAATCATTTGACAGGAATTGATCCAAGTACTGTAGTGGCTTCCAATGAGATCGATCAGGTCAAGGGCAGGGCTGTTGTCGCAAAGCGCCTCAAACCTATTCTTGTTGAGGCGGTGATTCGTGGGTATCTTGCGGGGAGTGGCTGGAAGGATTATCAAGAAACTGGTGCTGTATGTGGAATTGTTTTACCAGCTGGTATGCAAAATGCCCAAGTTTTGGCAGAGCCTATTTTTACTCCGGCAGCAAAAGCTGAAATGGGTCAGCATGATGAAAATATCTCATACGCGGAAGTAGAAAAACGAATTGGTTCGGAGCTTGCCAAGAAAATAAGAGAGACGAGTATTCGTTTATATCGTGAGGCTGCTCAATATGCTTTAGAAAAGGGCATCATCATTGCTGATACTAAGTTTGAATTTGGTTTGGATGAAAAAGGGCAGTTGGTTCTCATGGATGAAATTCTTACTGCGGATTCTTCGCGCTTTTGGCCTGCCGCAACATATCAAGTTGGAGCAAACCCGCCATCGTTTGATAAACAATTTTTGCGTGATTGGTTAGAATCCGTGCGGGTAGATGGCAAGCCGTGGGAAAAAACGCCCCCCGCGCCTCATTTGCCGCCTGAAATTATCAACAAAACTGCTGAAAAATATCGCGACGCATTACATAGGCTGACCCAATAGCGCACATGACGCTAGGAATGCAAAGACTGCGATAATAGAATTTTCAAGCCCCCTTGGAGAGTCAATGGCCAATCAGGTTCTGGTAGGAGTTGTGATGGGATCGAATTCCGATTGGGATACGATGCAACACGCTGTTCAGATACTGGAGCAGTTTGACATACCCTATGAAAAGCAGGTTTTATCTGCGCATCGTATGCCCGATGATATGTTCACCTATGCTGAGCAGGCAGAACCTCGGGGGTTAAAGGCAATCATTGCTGGCGCAGGTGGTGCAGCTCATCTGCCAGGCATGCTGGCATCGAAGACAATTGTGCCTATTTGGGGCGTTCCGGTTCCCAGTAAATATTTACGTGGCGAGGACTCCTTGTACTCGATTGTGCAAATGCCAAAGGGGGTACCAGTTGCTAGTTTTGCTATTGGAGAAGCTGGTGCTGCAAATGCGGCTTTGCATATTGTTGCCATGTTGGCAAGTGCTGATAAAAATTTGGCAAAACGATTACATGATTACCGGGCAA
>JBBAQJ010000081.1:0-5262 GCA_040400365.1 Polynucleobacter sp.
ATCGCCCGCGTCAACCGCGGGGCCGGTATGCAGGATACCGCTTTCGTCGAGGCGCGCCAATTGGGATTCGGCCAAATTGGAAATGTGCCTTGAGATCTCTTCCGAGCCTAACTTGGTATCTCGCGCTACAACTGACAACTCCTCAATATGAATCGAGGTATAGCGATCATCCGCCACAACCTTCTCAGAAATCAAAATAGAGTCTTCGAAGTTATAGCCGTTCCAAGGCATAAAGGCGACGGTCATATTTTGACCCAAAGCCAATTCACCTAAATCGGTTGAGGCGCCGTCTGCAACCACATCGCCGCGCTTGACATGATCACCCACTTGAACGATTGGGCGTTGGTTAATGTTGGTATTTTGATTCGAACGAGTATATTTCGTGAGATTGTAAATATCCACGCCCACCTCACCGGCTGCGGTCTCATCATCATTCACACGAATCACGATACGGTTTGCATCGACATAATCAACCACACCGCCACGCGTTGCCATCACCACAGTTCCAGAGTCGAGGGCCACAATACGCTCAAGGCCCGTACCAACCAATGGCTTGTCAGGACGTAAACAAGGAACCGCTTGACGCTGCATGTTTGCGCCCATCAATGCGCGGTTTGCATCGTCATGCTCCAAGAATGGCACAAGGGAAGCTGCCGCAGAAACAATTTGGCTTGGCGCGACATCAATGTAATCAATCCGCTCTGGGCCAACCATCATGGTCTCGCCCGCTTGACGAGCCGACACTAATTCGTCTGCTAACTTACCATTTTTATCAATGGTCGCATTCGCCTGAGCAATCGTGTACTTTGCCTCTTCAATCGCCGACAAATACTCAACCTGATCGGTTACCTTGCCATTGCTTACCTTGCGGTATGGGGTCTCAAGGAAACCGTGCTCATTTAATCGAGCAAATAAAGCGAGTGAGTTAATCAAACCAATGTTTGGTCCTTCTGGGGTTTCAATTGGGCAAACACGGCCATAATGGGTTGGATGCACGTCGCGCACCTCAAAGCCGGCACGCTCACGCGTTAGTCCACCAGGTCCCAATGCCGAGATACGACGCTTATGGGTAATCTCAGACAATGGATTGGTTTGATCCATAAATTGCGATAGCTGCGATGAGCCAAAGAACTCACGAATCGCCGAAGAAATCGGCTTGCTATTGATTAAATCATGGGGCATTAAATTCTCAGTCTCGGCTTGACCAAGGCGCTCTTTAACAGCGCGTTCGACACGCGATAAACCAGCACGAAACTGGTTTTCTGCCAATTCACCAACGCACCGCACGCGACGATTACCGAGGTGATCAATATCATCAACCTCGCCTTTACCATTGCGCAAATCAACCAAAATTTTGATGGTATCCATAATGTCTTCGTTAGAGAGCACCATGGGGCCTTCCATCTCACTACGACCCAAACGACTATTGACCTTCATGCGACCAACACGTGACAGGTCATACGAGTCTTCGCTGTAGAACAGACGCTGGAACAAAGCCTCAACCGCATCCTCTGTAGGCGGCTCACCAGGACGCATCATGCGATAAATGGCAATACGAGCAGCCGTTTGATCAACTGTCTCATCCATGCGTAAGGTCTGCGAAATGTAAGCTCCGCAATCTAAGTCATTGGTATAGATGGTTTCAAATTGCTTAATGCCGCTTTCACGAAGTTTGGCTAAAAGCTCTTCGGTAATCTCATCATTCGCACTTGCCAATACTTCACCGGAGTCCGGATCAACAATATTTTTAGCGACTACGCGACCAATTAAAGAATCATCCGGGACAGCGATAATTTTGGTTTTGGCAGCCTCAAGCTCACGGATATGCTTTGCATTGATACGCTTGTCTTTTTGAACAACCACAACGCCGTTCTTATCAACAATATCAAATCGAGCAACTTCACCACGCAAACGCTCTGGAACAAATTCCATCGATGCGCCGGATTGCGAGAGTGTGAAGTGGTCAAAATTGAAGAAGTTCGCCAAAATTTGCTCGTTATTTAAGCCAATCGCTTTGAGCAAAATGGTGACGGGCATCTTGCGACGACGGTCTACCCGGAAATACAAAATATCTTTGGGATCGAACTCGAAATCCAACCACGAGCCGCGATAAGGAATAATGCGAGCAGAGAACAAAAGCTTCCCTGAACTATGGGTTTTGCCTTTGTCATGTTCAAAAAATACACCCGGTGAACGATGCAGCTGAGAAACGATCACACGCTCGGTGCCATTGATCACAAATGAGCCGGTATCGGTCATTAGGGGGATTTCACCCATATAGACTTCTTGCTCCTTAACCTCTTTTACCTTATGGGGCGCCTCGCGATCATTAATGATCAAGCGAACTTTGGCGCGCAAGGCGGAGTGATAGGTCAAGCCACGCTGTTGACACTCTTTGACATCAAATGGTGGGGGCGATAATTGATACGAAACATATTCCATGCGCGCATATCCATTGTTGGATACGATTGGGAATATCGACGTAAATGCAGACTGAAGTCCTTCATTCGCTCTTGCGTTTACAGGTTTATCAGCCTGCAAAAATTTAGCGTAGGACTCAAGCTGGGTTGTAAGCAGGTATGGAACCTGGTGATTATTGGGTCGCTTAGCAAAACTCTTACGGATGCGCTTGCGTTCGGTGAAGCTATAGTTCATTTCATCTCCGATGGCAGCGACTGAGCAAAGATTTGGCGGCTGGCCTCTACCAGCCTCTGGCGGACAGCAAAACAATATAAATTGTCATGCCCGACCAAACTTGTCTTCTGCAGTCGTATCAGAAGGCAAACCAGATTTCAGATTTACATCAGTAAATGTGAGATCTGGTTTGACCACTGAGGATCAAACCGTGGAGAGCCCGTAAGCCCTCCGGCAATCTCAAAATTACTTGAGCTCGGCTTTTGCGCCAGCGTCTTCGAGCTTTTTCTTAGCCTCTTCCGCTGTTTTCTTATCAACGCCTTCTTTAATTGGTTTTGGTGCACCATCAACCAAATCTTTCGCTTCTTTCAAGCCAAGACCGGTAATCTCACGGACTGCCTTAATCACACCAACCTTATTAGCACCAGCCTCAAGGAGGTTTACAGTGAACTCGGTCTTTTCCTCAGCAGCAGCTGCGCCACCGCCACCGCCAGCAGGTCCTGCTACAGCCATTGCGGCTGCAGAAACACCAAACTTCTCTTCGAATGCTTTAACTAAGTCATTCAAATCCATTACGGACATATTGCCAACTGCTTCAATAATTTCTTCTTTAGTAATTGCCATTTTTAGCTCCTAAACTATATTGGTTAATCCTACGCATTAAGCAGCAGGAGTTGGGTTGTCTTGCTCGGGTGTAGCACTAACTTCAGGTGCTGGCTCAGCGGCAGGTTCGGCAACCGGTGCGGCCGCTACAGCTGGCGCTCCACTTGCTTTTTGTTCTGCCACAGCGCCAAGAACACGAGCCATTGCCGATACAGGCGCCTTCATGACTCCCAATAACATCGAGAGCAATTCTTCGCGTGACGGAATCGTCGCTAGTTCTTTAACACCGTTTACATCTAGTACTTTGCCGTTATAAAAGCCCGCCTTGATGACCAATTGGTCTTGGCCTTTAGAAAACTGATGCAGCACCTTTGCCGGAGCAACAGGATCTGCAGAGATTCCATAAATTAAAGGTCCAACCATTGAGTCGCCAAGTTGCTCAAACGGTGTTCCTTGCGCAGCACGACGCGCCAATGTGTTCTTCAATACACGAAGATAAACACCTTGGGAGCGTGCATTGGCACGCAAGGTGGTTAACTCACCCACGGGAATCCCGCGATACTCGGCAAGCACCACTGTTTGAGCCGCAGCCAATTGAGCGCCGACATCAGCCACAATCGCTTTTTTGTCTTCTACATTCAAAGGCACGGTTTAACTCCTTCTCATTCCGACCGTTTCCAGTCGGGGTTACACACCAGCGTCTGATTTGTCTATCGCGGGGTGTGCCCGAAATATCCTTACAGGGTCGCCATCTAGGTTGGTTATCGCTTTCGCAATCATTAAGAACTCGTCAAACGACACTTTGTTCACCAACGGTCTTTGATGTTCGAGTGCCAAGGCACTCGACCCAAAGTTTGTTTCCTACGAGCTTATGCAGCCTGTAGTGAAGCTTGATCGACACGCACACCAGCGCCCATCGTGCTGCTGAGTGCGATCTTTCTTAAATAAATCCCTTTTGATGCGCTTGGCTTGGCCTTATTTAAAGCCTCAAGCAAGGCCAATAAATTGGTCTTAAGAGCGGTTGGCTCAAATGAACGGCGGCCAATCGAAGCGTGCACAATTCCTGCCTTGTCAACTCGGAACTGGACTTGACCTGCCTTCGCATTCTTAATCGCAGTGACCACGTCAGGGGTCACGGTACCAACTTTTGGATTGGGCATCAAACCACGTGGGCCCAATACCTGTCCCAAGGTTCCAACAATCTTCATCGTGTCTGGGGATGCAATCAGCACATCAAAGTTAATGTTGCCGCCTTTGATCTGTTCTGCCAAATCTTCCATACCAACAATCTCAGCTCCGGCTGCCTTGGCTTGTTCAGCCTTTTCGCCCTGAGCAAAAACAGCGACACGCACATGTTTACCGGTACCAGCAGGCAGTACAACTGCGCCACGAACCACTTGATCAGATTTTTTAGCATCAATACCTAATTGGACGGCTACATCGATTGACTCATCAAACTTCGCCGTTGCACACTCTTTCACCAATGCCAAGGCATCGTCTAGTGGATAGAATTTATTGCGATCAACCTTGGACTGAATCGCTTTCACGCGCTTTGATAGTTTAGGCATGTTTAGACTCCTTCCACAGTAATGCCCATCGAACGGGCGCTGCCTGCCACGGTACGTACAGCGGCATCTAAATCTGCGGCCGTTAAATCAGGCATTTTTAACTTAGCAATCTCTTCAGCTTGGGCGCGAGTAATCTTGCCAACCTTATCGGTATGAGGCCGGGGTGAACCCTTCTCAATTTTTGCTGCCTTCTTAATCAAAATAGTTGCAGGAGGAGTCTTCATCACAAATGAGAAACTCTTATCCGCAAATGCAGTAATTACGACTGGAATTGGCAAACCAGGTTCCATGCTCTGAGTTTGAGCATTAAACGCTTTACAGAATTCCATAATGTTGAGGCCGCGCTGACCTAATGCAGGACCAACGGGTGGGGATGGATTTGCTTTACCAGCAGGAATCTGCAGCTTGATAAAGCCAATAATTTTCTTTGCCATACTTGCTCCAAAAAAGCGCGTTA
>JBBAQJ010000082.1:0-5132 GCA_040400365.1 Polynucleobacter sp.
CATAATTGTGTAAAAACCTGGTTTCATTCGTACAATTGCTTCATTTACTAGATTAAAGCATGAAAGGGGAGATTTCTGGAGCGCCCAATTCTGGCAACAATTAACTCTGCTGCATTAGGCCACAATTTAAGGCGGGTTAGGGAACTGGTTGGTAATTCTCGTATTTGGTCTGTGGTTAAAGCCCGCGCCTATGGTCATAGCCTAAGGGCGGCGTTGGCAGGACTCTCCCAGACCGATGGCTTTGCAGTCTTGGATCTCGATGATGCGCGCTGGTTGCGAGCCCAGGGTTGGACCAAGCGCATTTTGCTACTCGAAGGCTTCTTCCAAGAAAGCGATATCCCGTCAGTTATTGAGCTCAACTGCGATGTGGTGGTCCACAGCCCCAATCAAGTGGCTTGGCTTGAGAAGCAGGTCCATCCCATGACCATCTTTCTCAAACTCAATTCGGGAATGAACCGCCTTGGATTTCGACCTGAGGCGTATCGATTAGCCTACCATCGACTGCATGCTGCTGGGCACCGCATGAACCACATGACCCATTTTGCGAACGCCGATTACGTTGACCGCGAGCCGTCGGTGGGTGCCCAAATGGAGTGCTTTACCAAGACGATTGATGGCTTGGTGGGTGAGACCTCGCTGGCGAACTCGGCAGCAGTTTTATGGCATCGTAATGCTCTAGGCGATTGGGTTCGTCCAGGGATCATGTTGCATGGCATTTCTCCATCGGGTCAGTTTGCGGATATTGCCCACGCCAATTTGCAAGCGGTGATGACTCTATCAAGTTCGATCATTGCGATTCAAGATTTAGAGCCGGGCGACGCGGTGGGTTACGGATCCCGATATCGGGCAACTCAACCCATGCGAATTGGTGTGATCGCGTGCGGCTATGCGGATGGCTATCCCCGCCATGCAAAAGATGGCACCCCGGTCTGGGTTTATGGGAATGATCCCAGTCAATCCCGAATTTGCCCAATGGCAGGTCAGGTCTCCATGGATATGTTGACGATTGATCTCACGCATGCGCCGTGGGCAACCGTCGGTACCAAAGTAGAACTGTGGGGTAAAAACCTACCCGTCGATGATGTGGCAATGCATGCCCAAACGATTGGTTACGAACTGGTGTGCGCGATTGCGCCCCGGGTACCCCTTGAAATTATTTAGTGACCCAGAACTGCCACCACTTGCGTTCTTTCTGAACCCGTTTGCCGGTCTTAAAGATCTGACTATCTGGAAAGTTGAGCTTAAAGACCCGCATCGTATCGGAGCTCAGATCAAACATACCTAAGGCCTGATAAGACTGAGCCAAAATATAGAGTGCCTCCTCAACTGCCGGTGCGCGATCGTAATCCCGAATCACGAGCTGTGCTCGGTTGGCGGCAGCTAAGTATGCGCCGCGCTCGTAGTAATAGCGCGCCACAATGACATCGGCCTCTGCCAAAGAGTTGACGATGTAGCGCATCCGATCGAGTGAGTCGGGGGCGTATTTACTGTTAGGGAAACGCTCAACCACCACCTTGAAGGATTCAAAGGCTTCCTTAGCCGCCTTGGGATCACGTTCACTCAGATCTTGCCCCGTGAACTTTCCCATAAAACCTAAATCGTCATTAAAGGTGATGAGGCCCTTGAGGTAATACGCGTAATCTAAATTGGGGCTACCTTGGTGTAACTTGATGAAGCGATCGATTTGCACCATCGCTTGCGCAGGCTCTTGGGCTTTCCAAAAGCAATACGCGGAATTAATTTGCGCTTGTTGGGAGTAGGGACCGAATGGAAAGCGCGCCTCCAGTTTCTCAAAGTACTGACCGCACTTATCAAAATCATTCTCATTCATTTTGTCGCGCGCCTCGGTATACAACTTCGCCTCGGACCACCCCAAAGTTTCATCGGTGCTGGTATTGGCGCAGGACGTGAGAAGCATTACAGAAGAAACTAGCGAAGCAAGAACAACAAGCCTTAAACTAGCACGATGGTGCCCCGTAGGGGGAATTGATAACACAATAAGGTCCTTCCAGCGTGGCATTGCCGCAAACTCCTGATCTGAATCCCTCTGATTATATCGATGATGAGGATTTCATTGCGCTTGAGATCCCGGATGCATGGGCGGGCGAGCGTTTGGATAAAGTCTTAGCCCATTTTTTAACCGACTACTCGCGCAATCGGATACAGGCGTGGGCCAATCAGGGGGCGGTCCTGGTCGACGGTAAGGTTGTTAAGTCACGCCAGATTCTGCGCGGCGGTGAAGCGATTCGGGTCTTTCCACAAGAGATGCCGGAGCAACATGCATTTGAGCCAGAAGATATTCCCCTTAATTGCATCTATGAAGACGATCATCTATTGGTCTTTAATAAAGCGGCTGGGATGGTGATGCATCCTGCGGCTGGGAACTGGACCGGAACGGTATTGAATGGCTTACTGTTTCATTACCCCGAGCTTGCGCAGTTACCACGTGCTGGGATTGTGCATCGATTGGATAAAGACACCTCAGGGCTCTTTGTGGTGGCGCGTACCGCATTGGCTCAAACCGCCTTAGTACGACTATTGCAAGATCATTTGGTTGAGCGACGCTATCTTGCATGGGTTTGGGGTGATACCCCATTGCACGGTACGATCAATGCAGCTTTAGCCCGCGACCCACGTGATCGACTGAAAATTGCCGTAGTTCCCCCCGATTCTAGAGTGGCAAACGCTAAAGCAGCGCGCACGCATTACAAGCGCTTAGCCCTTGGCGCCTACCAACAGAGTAAGGTCTCATTGTTGGAGTGTCGCTTAGAGACCGGTCGAACGCATCAAATTCGTGTGCATCTCGAGTCCTTGTCCTATCCCTTACTTGGCGATCCAGTCTATCGTAAGCGCATCCCAGCAGCCGCGAGTCAATTGTCCTTAAAGCGCCAAGCTCTCCATGCCTTTGCGTTGGAGTTCGTGCATCCCAGCACACACAAACCGATGCAATGGTTTGCAGAAATTCCAGATGATCTCTTGGAGCTGCA
Organism: Polynucleobacter sp.; assembly: GCA_040400365.1. GTDB lineage: Bacteria > Pseudomonadota > Gammaproteobacteria > Burkholderiales > Burkholderiaceae > Polynucleobacter. The sequence goes on from JBBAQJ010000082.1 coordinate 2,988, forward strand.
CAAAGAAGTGCATATGGATCCTGCAGATCTTCCCAAACCATTTCATGAGTCTTCCTCATGAGCCCGCTTCGTATTCTGAGACCCGATTGGCCAGCGCCTACTAATGTGCATGCCTTTACAACCACCCGGCAAGGTGGCTTTAGTCAAGCACCATACGATCAATTCAATTTAGGTGCATTTGCTGGCGAGGATTTACAAACCGTGCAACAAAATCGGGCCTTACTCAGCGCCTTATTGCCGCAAGCACCGTTTTGGATTAAGCAAGTGCATGGCACCGAAGTAGTCCAAGTAAAAGGTATTCACGAGGGCATCGGTGACTCCATCATTGAGGCGGACGCAAGTGTGACGACCGATCCGCAAACCGTGTTGAGCATCTTGGCAGCTGACTGTATGCCAGTACTCTTTACCAATCTATCGGGAACAGCAGTCGCTGCCGCACATGCCGGTTGGCGTGGACTATGTTCTGGCGTTCTGGAAAATACGGTAGTCAAACTTCTGAAGGAGTCATCAAGCACCGCATCCGATGTGCTTGCATGGATTGGTCCGAGTATCTCAGTCGCGCACTACGAAGTAGGTGCTGAAGTGCGTGCCGCGTTTATGGAGTCAGCAGTGCAATTTAAGTATCAACTCGATGATGCGTGTTTTATTCCGAATCGTGCATCCAGTTCTGAGAAGTATTGGGCCGATCTGCCACGTATCGCCAAATCCCGACTACAAGCCTTGGGTATTGGTACGGTCTATGGCGGCGATTTATGCACCTTCAGTGATCCTGAACGCTTTTACTCCTACCGCCGTGAAACCCCCACAGGACGCTTTGCCAGCTTGATTTGGTTCAATCCGAAGCCCTAGCAATCAGGGTAATGGCCGGATCCTTGCCCAGCAATCCTGATAAATGCTAGGGTTAGTGCTTATAACCCTTGCGTCATAATCACTTGAGAATAGAGCCGTACTGTTTAGTTAGATTGACACTTTTAAGAAGATCGCCATCATCATGAATTTGGGTAATTCACCAAGCTTGGCCCCGCAATACATGGCCATGATCCCCCCAGACAAGCTCTCCGAAATTCAAACGAAGTATCTCGAAGACCTCGGTAAATTGGGCAAAGATCCCAATTCCTTAGAGCTTAAAGACCGACGCTTTATAGGTGAAGCTTGGCAAAACCCTTGGAGCAAAGCACTGGTCTCCACCTATTTATTAAATGCGCGTTATCTCAATGAGCTTGTGCAAGCGGTGCAGACCGATACCAAAACCCGACAGCGCATTGAGTTTGCCACCAATCAAATGATCGATGCCTTATCGCCCTCGAACTTTTTAGCAACGAATCCAGAGGCACTGGAGACCGTCCTGAAGACCCAAGGCCAATCCATTCAAAAAGGCATCCTCAACTTATTGGGTGATCTTGGCAAAGGAAAAGTGAGCCAAACCGATGAGAGTGGTTTTGAGGTCGGTAAAAATTTAGCGCAGACCGAAGGCGCAGTGGTATTTCGGAACGCGCTATTTGAACTAATCCAGTACAAGCCACTGACTGACCAGGTCTATGAGCGACCATTCTTAATGGTTCCTCCATGCATTAACAAATACTACATTCTGGATTTACAGCCCGATAACTCTGTGGTGCGGTATATGGTGAGCCAAGGGCATACAGTGTTCTTGGTCTCCTGGAAAAATCCAGACGCCAGCATGAATCGCATCACCTGGGAAGACTATGTGGGTACTGGCGTGCTCGAAGCGATTCGGGTTACACAGGAAATCAGTCAACAAGACAAGATCAATATCTTGGGCTTCTGTGTGGGTGGCACCTTAGTGAGTACCGCGCTCGCAGTGCTGGCAGCACGCAAACAGGATGCCATCGAAAGCCTGACGTTGCTCACCACCTTATTGGATTTCACGGACACGGGAATCTTGGATGTCTTCATCGATGAGTCTTTGGTTAACTTGCGGGAGAAATCCATCGGTGGCGCAGAAGGGCGCTATGGTCTCTTGTCCGGTTTGGAGTTAGCGAATACCTTCTCGTTCTTGCGGCCTAACGAGTTGGTGTGGAACTACGTGGTCGATAACTATCTCAAGGGCAACTCACCACCGCCATTTGATTTGCTCTACTGGAACGGCGATTCCACCAATTTGCCTGGCCCGGTGTATTGCTG
>JBBAQJ010000083.1:0-5131 GCA_040400365.1 Polynucleobacter sp.
TGGACTAAATTAGATCGCTATCTCGGTGCGCTCGCAACAATCGCCACTATTGCCCCCCTTCTAGGTCTCTTTGGCACCGTCGTGGGCATGATTGAGATCTTTGGTAGTCAAGGCGGTACGATTGGTAGTGCAGTGAATGCCGCAAGCGTTGGGGCGACTAATCCTCAGCAATTGGCGCACGGTATCTCGATTGCACTCTACAACACCGCGTTTGGCCTCTTAATCGCAATCCCAGCCCTGGCTGGATGGCGCATCTTACGAGCAGTGGCCGATCAACGCCAACGTGAGTGCGAGGAATGCACTCGGCAGTTGTTTAAGAAGTTGTATCCCGAAACTTAAAAAACTAGGCTGCAATCCGAATTTCAATGTGACGATTTAAAACCGCTGCAGCTGCTTCAATTTGATCAAATTTTGAAGCATGTCGTAAATCAAAAAGACGATCAACTTGAGGGGTATGCCAGCCAAGACGTCTTGCAAGCTCAGCTTTCTTGATTCCCTGATCCATCATGACCTTATAAATACCCAACTTGGCACACTCCAAAGCGGTTGGACAGACTGTTTTTTGGCCACGCTTTGGCTTACTTGGTTTTGGCAATGGCTTACGGGATTCAATATAAAAAGATAAGCCAGTCTCAAGAGCCTCAATCGCTTTTTCAAAAGCCTGCTCTTTGGTCTTACCAAAGGTAATAGCCTCTGGAACATCTTTAAAAGTTACTAAAAAATGATTTCCATCTTTTGTAATTGTGACTGGGTAGTTAAACATCTTTAATCCTTTCTACTTCAAACCTAATTGTCTTTTAATGGTGGCCTCAAGGCCTTTGCCAATTTCTTCGGTTCCATGCATTGGTAAAACTGATTGCCGACCATTTAAGTAAACCTTTAAATGCGATCCTTTTCCTTTGACAAATATTGCACCTTGTAACTCTAGCCACTTTTTCATTTGCTTTGAATTCATCTTGGAATTATAACAGAAATGTTGTGTTTTTTATTATAAATTTAAGGGATTAGCATCAAATCTAATCAGGTCATTAGACGCTTATAGTTTTGATATTTTCATCATGAAATCCTTAGACAGCGTTATCATTTGTATTAATCAATCATGTTTATTAGAGACCTCCAGCACAAAGCAAGATCATTCTCCATTGGCAATACCTATGCCAATCGTTTTGCGCGTACTGAACCCGAAATCAATCTAATTGCCTTCATTGATGTTCTCTTGGTCATTCTGATCTTTTTGATGATTTCCACCACGTTTACCAAGTTTCAAGAAATTGCCATTACCTTGCCAACAGCCTCTGGTGTTGAGACGGTCGACTCAGCCAGAGAGATCAATATCGCTGTGAGTAGCGATGGTCGCTTTGCACTCAATGGCAAGGTCATGAATCGCGCTCAACTGGGGAGCGCTCTCAAGCAAATGAATACTGCGCCTGAGCAAAACCTACGCATTAGCATTGATGCCGATGCCCGCGCTCCGCATCAAACCGTGATGACCGTGCTGGAACTTGCACGCGACGCCGGACTTCCCAATATCGCCTTTAGTAGTCAAGCGAAAAAATAATGCTCTTTAAAACTGCGCCGCGCTTTTGGGAAAAATCTTCTTTTTCTCAATCGCCCATTCGCGCACTTGTCGATCGCTTCATCAGTCTTGTTTTGCTGCCATTGGCATGGCTCTATGGCCTTGCGGTTTGGATCAACCAGTTGATCGTGGACTCAGGGCTATTGCATACCCTTGGGATCTATCGCGCCGCGTCCGTTCCCATCATCATCGTGGGCAATATTCGGGTGGGTGGGACTGGGAAAACGCCTCTCGTGATTGCGCTTGCCAATGAACTGGTTGAGCGAGGTTTTAAACCTGGGGTGATTAGCCGTGGCTATCAACCCAACACTCGTTCATCGCTCTCGCAACCCACACGTGTTGATCGTGCCAGTAAGCCCAATCAAGTTGGTGATGAACCCGTGTTGATGGCGCAACGCATTCATGACTGCGTGCCGATATGGGTCTATCGCAAACGTAAAGCCTGCATTGATGCGCTTTTAAAGTCCGATCCGCAGATCAATGTGATCATTAGTGACGATGGTTTGCAGCATGCGGCCTTAGTGCGCTGGCCTGCGCGCGAAGGTGGACGTGATCTGGAATTAGTCGTTGAGGATGAGCGCGGGGATGGCAATGGTAGACTCTTGCCTGCTGGGCCATTGCGCGAGAGTGCTAAGCGTGAGCGTGATGCAACCATCACCATTAGCGAGCCCCCTCCCCGGAGCGAGCCTTTTCCAAGCTCTCGCGAACTGTACCTGAGTCCGATGATCGATAGCGCGTATCCCCTACATCGGCCCAATGAGCCAATTAGCTTTGCACAAATGCTCAGTCGCCTGGTTGGATTAAAAGTAGGCGCACTTGCAGCGATTGGCAATCCAAAGAAGTTTTTTGATGCGCTTACCAAACTGGGGGTGCATATTGATCAAACTCTGGCGCTTCCCGATCACGCACCGGTTCAGCATAGTGATCTCAAAGCGCTTAGCGTAGATCTCATCCTAATCACCGAAAAAGATGCGGTTAAATGCGCTGAAATTGAAGACCCTCGCATCTGGGTGATTCCGATGCGCCTAGAAATCCCGTCCGAGTTTAGTGATTGGGTACAAGAAGTGATTACGCGGCCCAATCCTTATCGCAAATAGGTAGCCCTTATTGGGCTATGATGAGTACATAGTGATGATTGAGGCCCTCCGATGATGAATAGAAACCTACTCGATATTGTGGTTTGCCCGATTTGTAAAAGTTCGCTCCATTTGGATGAAGACAGGCATGAGCTCATTTGCAAAGTCGATAAACTAGCCTATCCGATTCGCGACGACATTCCGGTGATGCTCGTTGACGAAGCCAGAAGTCTGAGCCCCGAAGAAGCTAGTGCGCTCTCTAAATAATTGCTTGCGATGACCGTCTTTACTGTTGTCATCCCAGCGCGTTTGGCCTCCTCCCGCCTTGAGCGCAAAGCGCTCGCCGATCTTGGGGGCAAGCCAATGGTCGTGCGCGTGGCCGAGCGCGCAGCACAATCTAATGCAAAACAAATTCTGGTTGCCACTGATGCCGTTGAAATTGAATCAGCCTGCCAAGCGGCGGGCTTAACCGTCCTCATGACCCGTACGGATCACCCCAGCGGTACCGATCGGATTGCGGAAGTTGCCTCTCGCTTAGGCTTGGATGACGAAGCCCTGATCGTGAACGTACAAGGCGATGAGCCCTTAATACCGGTGGAGCTCATTAATCAAGTAGCTGACACGCTGGCAGCAAACTCCCAATGCGTGATGAGCACTGCAGCCGTAGCTATTCAGAATGCCGAGGAAATTACCAATCCCAATGCGGTGAAAGTGGTCCTCAATCAACAACGCGAGGCCTTGTACTTCTCGCGTGCCGCGGTGCCCTACGATCGGACACAATCTGCACCTACCTACTATCGCCACATTGGTATTTATGCCTACCGCGTGGGTTTTCTAAAAAAATATGCGCAACTTGCAACATCCCCATTAGAGATTGCAGAGTCTCTTGAGCAATTACGTGTCCTCTGGCACGGCTACCGCATCGCGGTGCACCTTGCCTCTGAATTGCCACCAGCCGGTGTAGACACCCCCGAAGATCTCGTGCGGGTACGTGCCCTCTTTTAAGGGATTTCGCTAACAAGCAGGCCCCAATAAATCTGCCCTAAGTCGGTGCAATCAATTAGACTATGGGGAATGAAAAAATAAGACAGGGGATGACATGCGCTTAATTTTGCTAGGTGCTCCAGGTGCGGGTAAGGGAACGCAGGCCCAATTTATTTGTGAGAAATTTGGTATTCCGCAAATCTCCACTGGCGATATGCTGCGCGCCGCGGTCAAGGCAGGCACTCCCCTCGGAATCGCTGCCAAGAAAATCATGGATGCGGGTGGCCTGGTTTCTGACGACATCATTATTGGTCTTGTCAAAGATCGCTTAACCCAACCCGATTGCCATAAAGGCTATCTCTTTGATGGCTTTCCACGGACCATTCCGCAAGCGCAAGCCATGAAAGATGCGGCGGTGCCGATTGACTATGTGCTTGAGATTGATGTGCCGTTTGAGGCGATTATTGAGCGTATGAGTGGTCGCCGAGTACACCCCGCTTCGGGCCGCTCGTATCACATCAAATTTAATCCTCCAAAAGTAGACGGCAAAGATGATGTGACGGGTGAGCCTCTCATTCAGCGCGATGATGATCAAGAATCAACCGTACGTAAGCGTCTACAGGTCTACACCGATCAAACGCGCCCTCTCGTAGACTACTACTCAAAGTGGGCGAACGAGCCAGCAAGTGCTGGGGTGAAGGCGCCTGCCTATCGCAAGGTATCAGGCACAGGCTCGGTGGACGACATCACCAAAGCAATCTTCGTAGCGCTGCAGTAAGTTTTTTACTTGAGCTCTTTGAGAGCACTCTCAAACGACTCCAGATCGGCAAAACTGCGATAGACCGATGCAAAGCGGATGTAGGCGACTTTATCGAGGCGTTTGAGCTCACGCATTACCAGCTCGCCGACGCGCTCGCTAGGGATTTCTTTTTCGCCGGAGGCCATCAGTTTTTCTTCAATACGTCCGATCGCATCATCGACCGCATCCGAGGAAACGGGTCTTTTGCGTAACGCCAAGCGGATCGAGCTCACCAGTTTTTCATGGCTGTACTCCACCCGACTGCCATTTTTTTTCACAATCGCAGGCAGACTTAACTCGGCTCGCTCATAAGTGGTAAAGCGCTTATCGCAGGATGCGCAACGCCTGCGGCGCCTGACCGAATCGCCTTCGTCCGATACCCGGGTATCCATCACCTGGGTATCGTCACTATGGCAAAACGGGCAACGCATGGGGCTTAATTTCCGTAGACCGGGAAGCGCTTGGTGAGCGCATTCACTTGCTCACGCACCTTCGCCAAATGATTGGCATCATTCGGATGATCGAGCACATCGGCAATCAGTTGCCCGACTTGCTTGGCTTCGGCTTCTTTAAAGCCCCGCGTGGTCATGGCGGGTGAGCCCAACCGAATCCCACTCGTCACCATCGGTTTCTCAGGATCGTTGGGAATCGCGTTTTTATTCACAGTAATGTGCGCGGCGCCTAATGCGGCTTCGG
>JBBAQJ010000084.1:0-4843 GCA_040400365.1 Polynucleobacter sp.
CCTTGAGAAAAGCGCGTGGATCAAATTCTTCTGGGTGTTCTGAGAAAAATTTCCGTATTGCCCCGGTCATGGCTAAACGAATGTCGGTATCGATATTAATTTTGCGCACGCCATGCTTAATTCCTTCAACGATTTCTTCCACTGGCACACCATAGGTTTCTTTAATAGTACCGCCATGTTCACGAATAATCGCCAACCACTCTTGCGGCACACTTGATGATCCATGCATCACTAAATGCGTATTGGGTATCCGTTGATTAATCGCTTTAATACGATCAATTGCCAAAATATCGCCAGTGGGTGGTCTGGTGAACTTATATGCTCCATGACTGGTACCAATGGCAATCGCAAGCGCATCCACCTGCGTCTTAGCAACGAAATCAGCTGCTTCATCGGGATCTGTGAGGAGCTGCGAGTGATCGAGAACACCCTCTGCACCACTACCGTCCTCATCGCCCGCTTGTCCGGTTTCTAAAGAACCTAAGCAACCCAACTCACCTTCCACCGAGACACCAACGGCATGCGCCATATCGACAACCCGACGGGTCACATCCACGTTATAGGCAAAGTCAGCTGGGGTCTTGGCATCTTCTTTCAGTGAGCCATCCATCATCACACTAGAAAAGCCACTACGAATCGATGCTTGGCAGACGGCAGGTGATGCGCCATGGTCCTGGTGCATGCAAATTGGAATATGGGGGTACTGCTCAACTGCTGCGAGTACTAACATGCGAAGAAACGGCTCCCCCGCATATTTGCGTGCGCCTGCTGAAGCCTGCAAAATCACAGGGCTATCGACTTGATCAGCGGCCTGCATGATGGCATGGATCTGCTCCATGTTATTGACATTGAATGCTGGCAATCCGTAATGATGCTCAGCGGCGTGATCTAAAAGCTGTCTTAATGAAATTAATGCCATTTTTTCCTCTAGGACAAAACAAGTTCAACAATCCGGTCAACGGTAACACCCAAGGCTTGATAAACCGCGGGTGCAGGCGCGGATTCTCCAAACCGATTGATCCCAACGACGGCGCCATCCAAACCGACATACTTCCACCAGAGATCGCCCTGCCCGGCTTCAATCGCAATCCGGCGCACACCCTTGAGTAAGACCTCATCTTGCCACTCACGAGACTGACGATCAAAGACCGAGGTGCATGGCATGGATACCACGCGTACCGACTTACCTTTGGTGCGTAAGAGCGCTTGGGCTTGCATCGCTAGACTCACCTCGGAGCCAGTTGCGATCAGTACTGCCTCAGGATTGGAAGCATCTGATAGAACATAAGCACCCTTTAATACCTGGGCTTCCGTAATCGCTTGAGTGAGCTGGGGTAAATTTTGGCGCGATAAAAAGAGTGCGCTGGGTCCATCGGTACGCTCAATGGCAGCAGTCCATGCGACGGCGGTTTCAAATCCATCGCATGGGCGCCAGAGATCAAGATTTGGGATCAGTCGCAAGCTGGCCGCATGTTCAATCGGTTGGTGGGTAGGGCCATCCTCACCCAAACCAATCGAGTCGTGCGTCAAGACGTAAATGACCCGCTGGTGCATGAGAGCACTCATGCGCATGGCATTGCGGGCGTAATCCGAGAATACCGCGAAGGTGCCACCATAAGGGATGAAGCCCTTATGCAATGCAATGCCATTCATGATGGCGCTCATACCAAATTCGCGCACACCGTAGGATAGGTAGTTCGCTACTTGATCGGGCTTTTGGTGCCAGGTCACGCTGGCTTTCGCAGCAGTTAAGTTAGAACCGGTGAGATCGGCTGAACCCCCCAAGAGCTCAGGCAATGCTGGGACCAAAACCTCTAAAACCTGTTGCGATGACTTGCGACTGGCGGTCGGTGCCTCAATCGCTTTCATGCTCGCAAAGAGTTGCGACTTGGTATTGGCCCAACCCTCAGGGAAGGTCTCGCCAACGCGGCGCAGTAACTCTTTGGCAAGCTCAGGGAACTCACGCTGGTAGTTGGCAAAGGCTGCATCCCAAGCAGCCTGTTTGGCTTTGCCCGCTGCAAGCGCACTCCACGCCTCTTTGATCGATGCTGGGATCACAAACGGCGCATGAGTCCAGCCTAATGCTTGGCGGGTTGCTTGGGCTTCCTTCTCGCCCAAGGGTGCGCCGTGCACATCATGGGTGCCCGCCATATTCGGGGCCCCCCAACCAATCGTGGTTTTGCAAATAATCAGGCTGGGGCGCTTGGACTCGCTCTTGGCTTCCCTAATGGCGTGTGAGATGGCATTGGCATCGTGACCATTAATCGGGCCGATCACATTCCAACCGTAGGCCTCAAACCGCTTAGCAGTATCGTCCCTAAACCAACCATCGACATGCCCATCAATTGAGATGCCGTTGTCATCGTAAAAGCAAATCAGTTTATTTAAGCCCCAGACTCCTGCTAGTGAGCAGGCCTCATGACTCACGCCCTCCATTAGGCAACCATCTCCTAAGAAAGTATAGGTGTGGTGGTTGATGATGGAGTGGCCGGGGCGGTTAAAGCGCTTGGCGAGAAGCGATTCGGCCAAAGCCATCCCCACCGCATTGGCAAGCCCCTGACCAAGGGGGCCGGTAGTCGTTTCGACGCCAGGCGTGATACCGACTTCGGGGTGGCCAGCCGTGATGCTGTGCAACTGCCGGAACTTTTGAAGATCGTCAATGCTGACGGCATAACCGGTGAGATGCAGTAAAGCATAGATCAGCATCGATCCGTGGCCATTGGAAAGCACAAAGCGATCCCGATTGATCCATGCCGGATCGGCTGGATTATGGTGTAGGTGATCACGCCATAAGACCTCGGCAATGTCAGCCATTCCCATCGGTGCGCCCGGATGACCCGACTTGGATTTTTCAACGGCATCGATGGCCAAAAAGCGAATAGCGTTAGCCAGTTCGCGACGATTCAGTGATGTTGTACTCATATCCATTCTTGTTATTCGTGTTACGCGCGATCATATTCGCGGTGATAGTCCTCAATACGCTCTACTTCATTTTTAGATCCCAAAACCACGGGGATTCGCTGATGAATACTCTCCGGTTGAACATCTAAGATACGTTGACGCCCCGTAGAACCCAAGCCGCCAGCCTGCTCGATAACAAATGTCATCGGGTTTGCTTCGTACATGAGACGCAAACGCCCTGGCTTACTAGGATCCTTCGTATCTTTGGGATACATAAAGACTCCGCCGCGCATTAAGATGCGATGTACATCTGCCACCATGCTCGCAATCCAACGCATATTAAAGTCACGTCCCCGCACGCTGGTTTTACCTTGCTTACATTCACTGATATAGCGACTCACGGGTGGCTCCCAGAAGCGCTCATTACTGGCATTAATGGCAAACTCGCTCGTGTCCACAGGAACCTGAATATCTGGATGTGTCAGTATGAATTCGCCTGATGCCGCATCAAAGGTAAAGCCGTGTGTACCGTGCCCTAAACTAAAAACCAGCATAGTTGCCGGTCCATAAATCGCATACCCTGCTGCAATCTGCTGGCGACCTGTACGCAGGTAATCGCTTACTGTCAGCGTGGCGTTCGGGGTTGTCGATAGTATTGAGAAAATGGTTCCGACTGAGACATTGACGTCAATATTGGATGAGCCATCGAGTGGATCAAATAAACATAGAAAGGATCCACCCTTGGGATTACTCAGAGGTTCGTCATTCTCTTCGGATGCAATTCCAGCCACGAGATTGCCAGATCGAAAGGTCTGAATCAGAATCTCATCGGAGAGAACATCTAATTTTTTTTGGGTCTCGCCCTGAACGTTTTGACTTTCTAAACTGCCCAATACGCCAGCAAGCGCCCCTTGGGAGGTCAATAAAGCGATTTCTTGAACGGCTTTAGCAATCTCTAATAGAAGCGAACCAAGATCAGGGTGGAGCGATGGGTGCTGAGCCGATTGCTGGCTTAAATACTCTGAAAGCGTAGTTCTCCCTGCTGGCATGGTGGCGGGTCTTTAAACTCATTAATCAAAACTCTATTTTCTCAGATATTGAGACCCAGGCCCCGATTTTTAGCAAGGGCCTACTTTATGCCTTTTTGGGCCTTGTACTTCGCAATTTCATCTTTTAGCTCGCGATACTCCTCGCATGGCAAAAAGCAAGCCTTATTGAGTCGAGCGAGCATCTGTTCGGCTCCAGCTAAATCATTTTTCATTAAAAATAACTCGCCGTAGTACTCTAAGGCACCACGATGTTTTGGATCAATCTTGAGGGCGGCCTGATAGTAGCGCTCCGCAGCAGCTAAATCCGGCGGGGTCTTTTTACGTTGCGCATAACCGAGCAAATTATTCCAATCGGCCGAATCAGGTTGATTGGCCGCCAGGAGTGTTTTGATGGCAGCGTCGTATTTATTTGCCTTAATCTCTTTTTGCGCATCCGCTTGCCAAGAGGGGGCTGACTCACTTGGGGTCGTATCTGCTGCGATCGCGCCCAATGAAAACACGATTGAGAAAGCAGCAATAGCTAACCTTTTTATCACCATGATGAATCCTCCAAATGAGGACTCATTATGATCCAACCCTATGAAAATTGCTGATTGGAAGGTCTCCAGCTAAGATGGTGCCCATGAAGAATCTTCGCAACTATCTCTTTTGGATCCCCTACCTGCTTGCGGTAGGTATTGGCCTAAAATTTGGCTATGCGTTTGGTATGCAAATCAGTGGCCCGATCATGGCCGTGATCACTGCCCTTCTGGGAGCGGTATTTTGCTCGATCATGGTGGAATCGTTTTTGGGTAAAAAACGAAAAGGCGATTCCTAAGCAACACCTACTTGCGGCGATTCATATTCCGAATGGTGACCATGGCGCCAATCGCGACGATCAAAATTGCAATAAC
>JBBAQJ010000085.1:0-1993 GCA_040400365.1 Polynucleobacter sp.
TTTAGTTTCTGCTAAGAGCGCCAACACCCCAATTGCTATCGGTGAATCTAAAGATGTATCTCTTCAAGGGGTATCAGTTTATGATGTAAATCAACTTTGGCGCTATGCTTATCAGAGCGTAACAAAATCACAAAAACAGCCAACTGTAGAAGAAATTGCAAAAGCAATTAAGCTAATCTATAGAGAAGATGGATACTTTTTAGTTGAGGTCATAGTCAAATCAGTTGGACCAAATCCCCTAATTATTGTTCACGAAGGTCGTATATCAAAAATTGAAATCTCTGGCGCGTCAAAAGAAATAGCTGAAAAAATCCACGGTTATATTGAGAAAGCTGTCGGTGATGGTCCAGTAACGCTTGAAAAATTTGAGCGTGGTCTCATGCTAGCAAAAGATATGGCGGGGGTCTACCTTACATCTGAATTTATGTCTTCAAAAGATACTGGTGACGACATATTAAAAATTGCAGTAAAAACTGTTAAACAACGTGGCAGCCTTTCTATTGACAATTTACCCCGAAATTTTGGTGAAGGTCTTTATGCAGTCTTATCTGAAGAAATATATTCAAGTATTTCTCCTGGGGATATGCTGCGTTTCAATGTTTTGCCTAGTGCGGATTTCAATAATCAATGGAGTGGTGTGTTTGGATCACTAACATATCGCGCTCCCTTTGGGTCAGATGGGTGGTATAGCGAGGCATCTGTTGGAACTGGATTAACTCGCAGCCTTTATTCAGGTTCGAATCCAACTACTCAAAATCTATTTCAAAATACTGTTACGGCTAACTTTATAGTTGGCTATCCAATTCTAAGAGATACTCATAGATTTCTTTACACCATGTCTGAGATTGGGTATTCAGCAATAGATAACTCTTTGAGTGAAATGAACGATTCCAATGCTAGTGTTTTTAGGCAGTTCCTTGTTTACAGCGATAATTATCGGGATGGCTCAACTTTCCGAACAGGCTTAACTGTGACTGGAGGTGTTGCAGACTTGCAATATTATCAAAATCAAGTCGTAAGCGATCCAAGCTTTTATCATTTCCGCCTTGGCGCTGGTTATACTGCTCCCTTAAGTAACTTATCTGCAGGCTTAGGCTTACGTCTTGAAGCTACCGCACAAGCTACGACCTCAAGCGTACCAATAACTGAAAAATATTTTTTGGGGGATCGTACTCGTTTGCGAGGATATGGATATGCTGAATTAATCGGTGACTCTGGTATCGCTGCTACTGCTGAGATCAGTCAATTCTATCAGGTGGGTCTGAAGTATTTAGACTCGGTAGCGCCATTTGCTTTTTTTGACGCTGGCTGGTTAAAGCAAAATACACCCATTCCGGGAATGATCAATCAAACTCCGTTGGCATCAATAGGTGTTGGAGTTCAAACACGCTCTCATGAGAATTTTTCTGTGCGATCGTGGGTGGGCGTTCCTCTTAAAGCAGGTTATACAACGCCTGCCTACTCCCCAGCTATATGGATTCAACTTACACAAGCGTGGTGATCATAATGAAAAGTAACCTTAAACCCAAGTTGATGCTTATTGCCATTACAGTACTTATAGCGACAGAATTAATAATTGGCGACTCTGTTATTGCAAAAAACTGCAATGCTAATAATCCTAACGGTCAAGGGGGTTTGAACTGTGGTTCTGCTCAAGTTACTGGTCAGGTTGTTGGTACCAAGCCAGGGCAAGTAGGGGCCCCGTCAATTTTGACCGCAAATCAAAATTCACAGCCAAAACCTTCGGCACCAACCCCGCTGGCGCCCCCAATGAGGCCAGCAGAAATTCCTGCGAAATTAGCTCCTGAGCCTGGTCAACCTGCACCACCAGCCATACCACAGCCAGCGTTTCAACCGGCGCCCACTGATTCAAAAACAAATATAGCTTCTGTTATTAATCCGCCTGCTGTAGTGCAACCGCTATCGCCGGCAGTAATAGCGCCCCCAATGAGGCCAGCAGAAATTCCTGCGAAATTAGCTCCTGAGCCTGGTC
>JBBAQJ010000085.1:2093-4592 GCA_040400365.1 Polynucleobacter sp.
AACCTGCACCACCAGCCATACCACAGCCTCCGATTGCATCGGCACCTACCGTTGGTCAGACAAAAGTCGTATCGGCAAATCCGCCTCCTCAAGTGGTGCCTCCAGTAATAACGCCGTTGGTACAACAACCTAGATTAGTGGCAGAGCCTGGTCAACCTGCACCACCAGCCATACCACAGCCTCCGATTGCATCAGCACCTACCGTTGGTCAGACAAAAGTGGCTTCAGCCCCCACTTTGAGACCTAGGCCTATAAAAATATCGCCAATAGTCATTGATGCCCAGTCGTCCAGTTATACCTCTTTTACCCCGTCAAAAGAAAATTTACTACTTACGCAAGATGCATCTACTGCAATTCGAAATGAAAAAATGATTACGATAGTACCTGGTCGGCAAGATCCTAGTAACTATCCATCCTTCAATATAGATTCAGAAACTGCGAGTCGGATTTGTATTGTGAGTGGTTTGGAGCGAAGAAAATCAATTGATGCCTATGGCGTTGTTACTTATCAGGGGGAGTTACCAACATTTAGAATGGTGACTACTGAGCTTGCTGATCTACCTGCTTGGCATCCAATTGAATCTGGCTGTATTATTTCTGCAACATATAAATTCTAGAAATTGTATTTAATCACTTTTATTTATTTGTCGGCAATATTCAGAAGAATAAAAAGCTCCAAAATTACCCTTCGGGGTGGTTTTTTTGTCGGTTTTCCCGACAAATGCCTGCAGACACCAAGCCCTCAATACGTGTCCTCACCCAACGCCACGACCGCCGATGTTTTGACGAACACCTCAAATACCCGCTGTAAGCCATTGTTGAGCATTGTGTTTTGCAGATTTGCCAGCCCTTCTAAGCCGTAGGTCGCAGGTTCGACTCCTGCTGGGCAGGCCAAGTAGTTAAGGTATAAACCTGTCACATGGTTTACACACAATACTAAGTAATGGGTTTCCAATCCTTTAATAAAAGGGCATTGCTTAAAACAAAAAGACTAGATAGTGCCATTGCACTTCCAGCGATCATTGGTGAGAGGTATCCAGTAGCTGCGAGTGGAATACCCGCTGTATTGAAGACAAAAGCCCAAAATAAATTCTGCTGAATCTTTTTCCAAGTTTTTCTAGAAATATCTAAAGCTTGGGGAATTAAAGCGAGGTCACCTCGCATTAGGGTAATACCTGCCGATTGAATGGCCACATCGGTGCCTGTGGCCATGGCTATCCCCACATCAGCACTTGCTAAGGCTGGCGCATCGTTGACACCGTCACCCACCATCGCAACCCAGCGTCGATTTTTATTAACTGATATTTCTTTAAGATTATGAACAATTTGAGCCTTATTCTCTGGCATTACAGAGGCATAGATTTCATCAATACCAATCTGCTTCGCAACTGCTGATGCTGCCTCAGCCCGGTCACCAGAGATCATCGCTGTTTGAATTCCATCCGAATGCAATGAATGAATCACAGCCTTCGCATTAGGCTTAATTTCATCTCCAAACAGGAAAACGGCAATGTACTCATTACGGCCCTTCACGCGTAGGACTGAACTGGTTTGACCATTATTAAGAATCGAGTGAAATTTAGTAGTAACCGGTTGAAAATCAGCTTCCTTGCTTAGAGATTCCAGGCTTTGTAAGACAAGCACAGTGTCCTTCCAAGGCCCTTGATTTGGTTTACCCTCAATTCCAAGGCCTGCAATGATGGTGCTATCGGATACCGATAGCGGAAGAGTTCCTGAGGCACGCGCCTTGTTAATCACTGCTTTGGCAAGCGGGTGTTCGCTACCCAGTTGCAATCCAGCTGCGCTTGCTAAAATTCCGGGTATTGGGGGTTGGTTACCAAACGGGATAATCTCCAAAAGTCGAGGCTCACCTATTGTTAAGGTCCCAGTTTTATCAAATGCAACAATAGTGATTCGATGGGCAAGCTCTAAGACTTGTGGATCTTTAATGAGGATTCCATGGCGAGCTGCGGTACCAGTTCCCGCCATGATGGCTGCCGGTGTGGCTAACCCGAGAGCACAGGGGCAAGCAATCACAAGGACTGAAACAGCTCGCAAGATGGCAGTACTACCCGATTCTAGGACCAGCCAATTAATGAGACCTGTTAGAAGGGCAATGATTAAGATAGCCGGAACAAAGTAGGCGCTAATCTGATCAACTAGCTTTTGAATCGGTGCTTTTTGGGTTTGAGCATCTTCGACCAAGAAAATGATTTTGGATAAAATACTATCAGTGCCAATGGCTTGTGCCTCAACAATCAAAGCGCCATCTCCATTCATTGATCCTCCAATCACCTTCTTGGATACTTCCTTTTTAACAGGGTTACTTTCTCCGGTAAGTAACGATTCATCAACGTGACTGGTGCCGTGAAGTACGATACCATCAACGGGAATTCGCTCGCCTGGTAACACGACGACTCGGTCGCCTGGGAGTAATTCCTCAATAGGTACTATCCGATAGTTTGCATTTGCGAGTGATTGGAAATCCTGATCAGCATG
>JBBAQJ010000086.1:0-4513 GCA_040400365.1 Polynucleobacter sp.
TGCACGCTACATTTGAACGCGGTAAGGCCGGAATTTATAAGTTTCAGGTCAAGGCAACCGTCCAAGATGAATTAGCAGCTGAGGCATCGATTACCTGTGCGGTCCGAAAGAAGAGTGCGTAATGGCCACAATTCATGCAAGTGCCATCGTTGATTCCAAGGCGCAATTAGCTGATAACGTCGTTATTGGTCCCTATGCTGTGATCGGGCCTCATGTCACCATGGGTTCAGGTTGCACGGTTGGTTCACACAGCGTGATTGAAGGCCACACAACACTCGGACAAGATAATCGGATTGGTCACTTTGCGGCCATCGGTGGCGAACCGCAGGACATGAAATACCGTGGTGAGCCTACCCAATTGATGATTGGTGACCGAAATACGATTCGGGAGTTCACGACCATTCATACCGGTACTGCCCAAGATCAGGGGATCACTCGGATCGGGAGTGACAATTGGATCATGGCTTATGTGCATATCGCGCATGATTGCCAAATTGGTAATCACACCATCTTTTCAAGTAATGCCCAAATTGCTGGGCATGTCGAAGTAGGGGATTGGGCGATTCTTGGTGGAATGTCCGGTGTTCATCAGTTTGTTCGCATTGGTGCGCATGCCATGTTAGGTGGGGCCTCGGCGCTCGTGCAAGATATCCCCCCCTTTGTGATGGCTGCTGGTGATAAAGCTGGACCGCATGGAATTAATGTCGAGGGCTTAAAGCGACGTGGTTATTTACCTGAGGCAATTATGGAACTGCGCAATGCCTACAAGGTTTTATATAAGGATGGGCTGAGTTTTGAAGAGGCAAAAGTCGCTATTGACGCCATGGCAAAGCAACAAGCGGATGCCAAAACCCAAGAAGCCTTGCTTCAGTTTCATCAATTTTTAGCCGCTTCTAGTCGCGGCATCATCCGGTAATTCATTTTGCCGAGTCTGGCTTGTGTTGCAGGAGAGCCGTCTGGGGATTTAATCGCAGCCCCTGCGCTCTCAGCCCTAAAGCAAATACCGTCTACCCGTGATCTTGAGATGTTTGGGATTGGTGGCCCGGCCATGCAAGCAGAAGGTTTTATCTCCCGTTGGGCAATGGAGACCTTAAGTGTGCGTGGATACGTTGAAGCACTTGCGCAACTACCTGCCATTTTGCGATTACGCTCTGAGTTATTGCACTACCTTTTAAAGGTCCAGCGGCCCGATGTGTTTCTAGGTATTGATGCGCCTGATTTTAATTTGGGGGTCGAGACCCGCTTAAAGCAGCATGGAATCCCAACCCTCCATTTGGTTTCCCCATCCATTTGGGCTTGGCGAGGTGGTCGTATCCACAAAATAGCACGCGCGGTCGATCGGGTTCTGTGTCTGTTTCCATTTGAGCCGGAGATTTATGAGAAGGCTGGGATTGCCGCAAGTTATGTTGGCCACCCCTTGGCAAGTGAGATCCCTGAAATTGTGGATCAACCTGCAGCGAAGAACAGTTTGGGTATTGATGGCATCGCGATTGCGGTGTTGCCAGGCAGTCGTCAGTCGGAGATTGAACTAATTGGGCCACTATTTTTTGAGACCATCGCCATTTTGGCAAACCAATTGAAGGGGCAAAGGTTTCATTTTGTTCTTCCTATTGCCGCACCTCATTTACGTCCTGCCATTGAGCGTTTACAGCAACAATTCGTAGCGAGTCATCCCGAAGTCCAATTGATCCTATTAGACGGAGATGCCAACCTAGCGTTAGCCGCTGCCGATGTGGTCTTGATCGCCAGCGGGACCGCAACCTTGCAGGCAGCTCTTTGGAAAAAACCCATGGTGATTTCATATAAGGTGCCTTGGCTAACGGCCCAGATTATGAAGCGGCAAGGGTATTTGCCATATGTGGGTTTACCTAATATTCTGTGTGGCGAGTTTGTGGTGCCCGAGCTTTTACAAGATGCAGCCAAGCCCGAAGCCTTGGCTCGCGAAGTGATGCATTGGTTGAATCACCCCGCAGCGGTTCAAAAACTCCAAAAGCGTTTTGAAGAGCTGCATCGAATACTGAAGCGGCCAACTGGGCTTTTAGTAGCCCAAGCGATTGAACAAACCTTGCGTGAGAGAGCATAGTTCACCATGAGTATTTGGATTTGCGGGGTTGATGAAGCGGGGCGCGGTCCATTGGTTGGTGCAGTCGTCGCTGGAGCAGTTGTACTGGATCCCAGGCAACCCATTATTGGGCTAAAAGACTCAAAAAAGTTAAGCCCTGCTAAGCGCGAAGCACTTTATGCTGAAATTACCTCAAAGGCGAAGGCTTGGGGTATTGGTGAAGCATCCCCTCAAGAGATCGATGCGTTCAATATCTTGCAAGCGACTATGTTGGCGATGCAGCGCGCGATCCAGTCCCTAGTTAACCAGATGGGTGAGTGGCCAGGCGAAGCCCTGATCGATGGCAATCGTTGTCCATCCCTGCCTATCCCAGCGCGCGCAATTATTCAAGGGGACGCAAAAGAGCCAGCCATCTCAGCTGCATCGATTTTGGCTAAGGTGCATCGCGATCGACAAATGCAAATCCTGCATGAACAATTTCCTCAATATGGCTTTAATCAGCATATGGGTTATCCAACGGAGGCCCATATTGCAGCTCTGAAGCACTACGGCCCATGCTTAGAGCATCGGCGCTCATTTGCGCCGGTGCGGGAGCTCATCAATGCATAACTCTAAGGGTGTTATTTCATCGAGAGAAAATAATTTGCTCAAGCGCATTCGTCAGCTTCAGCAAGCGGGTAGCAAAGGGCAGAAGGCTCGTCAGGAGTCTCAGCTTGCAGTTATGGATGGCATTCATTTATTGCAAGTCTGGCAAGGCGACCCGCGTTTACAAAGTATCTTGATTACTCCAGCGGCACTTACGAATGTGGAGATTGCAGCGATTATTGATACCCATTGTGAAAAATGTCCTGAGGTTGAGATTCAGTTGGTTGATGAGGCTTTATGGTCCTCTATCAGCGAGCTTGAGCGTGCTCCGCAAATGATGGGCTTGGTTCGCCTAGAGTCTCCAAAAAATACCTCGAAGAATCTACTGGGGGACACCATTATTCTGGATGCCATTCAGGATGCTGGCAATGTCGGAACGATTTTGCGTACCGCCCTGGCCTGTCATTTCAATCAAATTGTGTGTACGGCAGGAACTGCCCATATTTGGTCGCCCAAGGTGCTTCGTGCGGCCATGGGGGCGCATCGCTACCTGACCTTTTATGAAGGGCAAAGCATCGATGATGTGACCAGTAATATTGAGGCCCCCTTGTTAGCAACTACCATGAGCGCTGAGCACTCGCTGTATTCAATCGAAGCGCGTCTACAAAAGCCGGTTGCTTGGGTATTTGGTAATGAGGGGCAAGGAGTCTCTCCAGAGCTTTTAGGACAAGCCACTCTAATTCGGGTTCCCCAAAATCCAAAGCTGGAGTCTTTAAATGTGGCGAGCACCGCCGCGGTTTGTTTGTACGAGACCCTGCGTGCGCGAGGGCAATTTAATTCCTAAGTATCCCTAGCCCAGTATCGTTTTGTCGGAACGAATGGCTTGAAGAATGGTAGTTGCAATCTCTTCAATCGATTTGCTTGTGGTGGAGACCCATGGAATGGACTCGCGTCGCATCATGGCAGCGGCTTCATTAATCTCATATCGACAGTTTTCTAATTTGGCATAGTTACTTCCTGGGCGGCGTTCGTTTCGAATCTCTGAGAGACGCTCGGGGTCGATCGTTAAACCAAAAATCTTTTGTTTATGAGACATAAGATCTTTGGGCAACTGGCCGCGCTCAAAATCTTCAGGGATTAAGGGGTAATTGGCTGCTTTTAAGCCATATTGCATCGCTAGGTAAAGGCTGGTTGGTGTTTTGCCAACCCGAGACACTCCTACCAGAATCACGTTTGCATCCACCAGATTTTGATTCGACTGGCCATCATCATGGGCTAAGGAATAGTTAATTGCTTCAATCCGATTTTTATAGGCATCGGTATCGGCATTGTGATGCAGGCGATTGATCGCATGGGTTGAGCGCATTCCTAGAGTTTGCTCAAGAGGGGCCACAAAGGTTTGGAACATATCAAGTACTAGAGCTTTTGCTTTCCCAACAATCTGATTCACCTCTGGATTAACCAGAGTGGTAAAGACAATTGCTTGGCCATACTTGGGATCAGTACCATTGATTTGAGATACCGCATCATGGGCTTTATCCACCGTGTCCACAAATGGAATACGAATCTGTCGAAAGCTAGCCTCAAACTGAGCCAGGATCGATTGACTAAAGTTTTCAGCGGTAATACCTGTTCCATCGGAGACGATGTAAACAATGCGAGGTAGGGTATTGGCCGGAAGAGTCATGGTATTGAGCGAGACAAAGATTGATTAAAAAATAGGCAAATTAAGGTCCAGTAATACAATAATGCTCATTCAAGTATGCCCGATTTTAGGAGCAACGCTTTAGCCAGTTTTTTAACTTTACGAGAGTCTTTATGTCTATGCAAAATAAGCAAAACGCCTATGTTTTGCCTTTTGAGGAG
>JBBAQJ010000087.1:0-4393 GCA_040400365.1 Polynucleobacter sp.
CTCCGCAAAGTGCTCTCGAGTTAGTGCCGATTCAAACTAACCTTCGGCTAGATGATTGGGAACCGCTAGTCGACGAGGCCTTCTTGGCCCAAGAGAACTCATCATTGCCGCATCACGAAGCACTGACTCGATTGTGGGTTTTGGCTCAAAATGAGCATCAAAAACGTCAAGAGCAGCGTGTCAAAGACGGCTTGCGAGTCGAGTTCTTGGGTCAAGCCGATCCAAATGCCTTAATCCGTGATTTCAATTTCAAGATCACTTCGTCAAGTAATGAAATCGTGATTGAGCCCCGTACTCGCGGTTCTATTTTGGATACCATCGTGGCCGAATGCATGATCTTATGTAATCGGGTTTGGGGACAAGCGCTGGCTGAGCATGGTTTACCAGCTTTATTTCGAACCCAAAAAGGCTGGGGAGCAATGCGCACGCGCATGCAAACCACCCCCGGTCCTCATGAAGGCTTAGGGGTTGAGTGTTATGCGTGGTGCACTTCGCCATTACGTCGGTATGCGGATCTTGTAAATCAATGGCAATTGATTGCGATGATTCGGAACGGGGTTACCGCCAAGATGACGGCTCCATTTGCCCCCAAAGACTCGGAGATCATGGGGATTGCGGCCGATTTTGATACGGTGTACTTGCAATACGGAGAGTATCAGTCACGCATGGAGCGCTATTGGTGCTTGCGTTGGTTGGCTCAATCCGGATTACCCCATTCAATTTACGCACGTCATTTGAAAGAGGGCATGGCGCGCATTGAGCCTCTCCCGCTACCCCTGCCCATCCCTGAATTAGCTAGTCATCCTCGTCCGACCCGCGCTAAGATCGAAATTATGGAGATTGATCTTTTAGACCTATCCGCCAAGGCCCGTGTGCTCGAGCTTGAAACCAGCTCGAGTGAGGTTGGCACTGAGGCACAAGGGGATTTACCAGAATGAGACTGGCGCTGCATTCATTTGAGTTGAGTCGGTCGATTAAGCCGCTATGGATCGCATTAGCCGTATCTCTGCTGGTTCATCTTGCCCTATTGAGTCAGCGTTGGTTCAATGAATCAGAAGTAGAGCGTCGCTTAAATACACCGTTAAGTGTTGTGCTCGTCAATGCGTCTAGTCCCACCCCTCCTCAAAAAGCACAGAAATTAGCGCAAACGAATTTAGATGGTGGGGGCCTCACTATTCGGGAGGATGCGAGCGCCTTGCACCGTGCCCACCTGGGTGCCGATGCTAGGTTGGAGGCACTTGAGAAGCGCCAGAAGCAGCTGTTATCGAAGTTAGATACCGATAAAAAGCAGGCTACTGGAATGCGATCGGGGGAAGAATCTAAACAGCTCTCTCAGACCAATGCCCTAGAGGCCGAGCTTGCTAGACGACTCAGTCCTGAAGGCCGTCTTCCACGTCGCGCGGTCCTTAGTGCAAGCAGTACCAAAACGGTTGCGTTTGCCTATTACTATGATGGTATGCGTCAAAAGATTGAAGCCTATGGCAATACTTTTTTTCCTCGTGTCCAGGGGCGGCCGTTATACGGTAGCCTAGTATTAACGGTAAGTGTTGATGCAGAGGGTCGGATTACCAATAATGTCAGAGGGCGTGAAGGCATTGAAGTAAGTCGCTCATCGGGCATTCCTGAGCTTGATCGTCAAGCAGTTGCGATTGTGCGCGCCGCTGCCCCGTTCGGAGCGTTTCCAAGCGAGATGCGTCAGCAGATCGATGTTTTGGATTGGGTTTCAACGTTTGAGTTCACACGCGATTTGAAAGATCAATCTGGTAATCGTTTTGAACTAAAAAACGGTGCTAAACCATGATCCACTATTCATTTTTAACCGAGCTGGAGCCCAATCGTTTTATTGGTAAAAACATTTATGCGGTATTCGGCAATCCGATTGGGCATAGCAAGTCTCCGCTGATTCATGAGCGGTTTGCGATACAAACCCAGCAAGAAATGGATTATTTGAGGATTCAGCCACCACTGGATGGATTCGCAGCAATGCTTACCCAATTTTTTGCACTCGGTGGTCAAGGTGCAAGCATTACGATTCCATTCAAGTTAGATGCGTATCAGCTATGTCAGCAATTGAGCGCCCGTGCGCGTTTAGCGGGTGCTGTGAATACGGTCTGGCAAAAAGACGGGATACTCTGCGGTGATAACACTGACGGGGCTGGCTTGGTGGCTGATCTACTGTCTCAAGGAGTGGTCATTCGTGAAGCAAATGCCCTGATCGTGGGCGCTGGTGGTGCAAGTCGCGGGATCCTTGAGCCACTGCTACATCAAAAGCCCAAACGGATTTGGATTGCCAATCGCACCGCTCAAAAAGCCCACGAGCTTGTGTCGATCTTTCAGCCTCTGGCGACAGAGCTTGGTATTGAGCTAATAGCAAGTAGTATCGCTCAGCTGGAAAATCATGCGACTCCTGCATTCTCACTCGTGATTAATTCGAGTGCAGCTGGCCTTGAGGACCAAAGTCCTTTAAGCACATCAGCGGCAGACCATGTCTTCTGCACCGGCGGCTTTGCATATGATTTGGTGTACGGTAAAACCACCGTATTTATGGAACAAGCCTTACAGCGCGGCTGTCGGATCAGTGATGGCCTAGGAATGTTGGTCGAGCAAGCTGCTATTGCGTTTAGTCAGTGGCGTCAAGTGGACATCAAACGTTTAGATACTCGAGCTGTGGTTGCACAACTGCGCCACGCGTAATCATCATGCCATGGGTCATGTATTTCCTCAAATGTATGGCCTTGGGGCTGATCGGTTTGCAGCTTTACTTTGTGATCCAAATTGGTCTATGGGCATTCATGAATCCAAGTAGTACGGCATTTCAGAGGGCTGAACGTTGGCGCCTTTGTCACTGGAGTTTGAGCTGTCCAATCCAGCATCGTTGGGTTTCTTACGAGCAGATCAGTAACGATTTAAAGCGGGCGATTTTGGTGAGTGAAGACGATATCTTCTTTAAACACAGCGGTGTTCGGATTGACGATATACAAAAAGCGTGGGAGCGAAACCAAAAGGGCGGCAGTAAGGTGGTACGCGGTGGCTCCACAATCACCCAGCAACTGGCCAAGAATTTATTTCTTTCCTCCGAAAAAAACTATCTACGTAAAGCACAAGAGCTGGTGATTACCGGTCTTTTGGAGCTGATGCTTTCCAAACAACGCATTCTTGAGATTTATATGAACTCCGTCGAATGGGGTGAGGGGATTTTTGGGATTGGTGCAGCGACTTCTCACTACTATGTGGCTAATCCCAAAAACATAAGCCGCGAGCAAGCCGCTGCGCTAGCTTCTGCGTTGCCTGCCCCAAAGTGCTTCGATAAGAGTAAATATTGCAAACGCGGCAGTATTGATTTTGGGGCGCGTCAGCAGTTTATTTTAGAGAATATGGATCGTGTAGCTTTGCCTAAAAACCGCTAGTAATACCAAGCATCTTTTTATTTGGCTTGCGCAGATCGAATCGCATCACGGGTTGCTATTGCTACTTTTCTGGCAGCGTCTGCAAAGTCTTCCCCAGCGCTCGCATACAAAATGGCGCGCGATGAGTTAATCATCATTCCCGTTCCAGGTTTATTCGCTACTTGTCCCGCAGCAACCGTCGCTTCAATATCCCCGCCTTGCGCCCCGATTCCGGGGATGAGTAAGGGCATGGCGCCGACGATGGCTCGAACTCGGGCAATTTCTTGTGGAAAGGTAGCGCCCACCACAAGGGCAATTTGACTAGCTTGATCCCACTCTTTGGCAAGGTGTGCAACGTGTTCAAACACCGCTTGATTGCTGTTGATTGGGAGGTTTTGTATATCGGACCCACCTGGATTGGAGGTGCGGCACAGAATGATGACCCCTTTGCCCGGGTGCCGAAGATAGGGTTCGATCGAGTCTTTGCCCATATATGGATTGACCGTAACGGCATCAGCCCCATAACGCTCAAATGCTTCAAATGCGTAATGTTCGGCGGTGCTACCAATATCACCCCGTTTGGCATCCAAAATAACGGGGATCTGTGGGTAGGATGTTTTGAGGTGGGCAATTAGTTCTTCCAGTTGATCCTCTGCCCGTTGGGAGGCAAAGTACGCAAACTGTGGTTTAAATGCACACACCAGGTCAGAACATGAATCTGCAATTTCTTTACAGAAGTTGAGGGTGGCTTTGGGGCCTTTGCCTATGCTGGGCGGGAAGCGCTGGGGGTCGGGGTCTAGGCCCAGACAGAGCATGCTGCCCTGGGATGCCCAAGCAGCCTCGATCCGATCCCGAAAGGACCCCGGATTTTTTGCCAAATGTAATGAACGATTCATAGTGCATAGGATAAACTAGCGCATTCGTCGGGAGTTCACCATGATCAACTTGTTCGTCCTACAAAATGGCCGTCTATCGCAAGAGCAAGTCGAAGATCGCAATGAACTACT
>JBBAQJ010000088.1:0-4350 GCA_040400365.1 Polynucleobacter sp.
TGAAACCAGGTTTTTACACAATTATGGCGGCGCAATTTTTTTCGTCGCTCGCCGATAACGCCCTGCTAATTGCGGCCATTGCCCTCTTAGCCCAGCTCGCTGCCCCAGCGTGGATGACCCCGCTTCTCAAACTTTTCTTTGTGCTCTCGTATGTGTTGTTGGCCGCCTTTGTTGCAGCCTTTGCTGATTCAAGACCCAAAGGGCAGGTGATGTTCATCACCAACACCATCAAAATTATTGGGTGTGCCGCCATGCTCTTGGGTGCTCACCCATTGGCTTCGTACGCCATTGTGGGTCTTGGAGCAGCTGCGTACTCTCCGGCGAAGTATGGCATTTTGACCGAATTACTGCCCCCAGAAAAGTTGGTGGCGGCAAACGGGTGGATCGAGGGCTTAACCGTGGGCTCGATTATTGCGGGTACCGTCTTGGGTGGCATTCTGATTAGCAACAAGGTCTCAACCTATCTCATGGGATTTGATTTACCGCTGATTAGTACCGGGGTTGATAGCCCCGCTGAATCCGCGATCTCGATCATTATGTTTATTTACTTGATTGCGGCACTCTTTAACTTAAAGATTCCAGATACGGGAGCCCGCTACCCCGAGCAACGCCTAGACCCCATTCAGTTGACCAAGGATTTTTTTGTAGGTTTTCATATTCTGTGGCGTGATCGCTTGGGCCAAATCTCCTTAGCAGTCACCACCCTATTCTGGGGCGCAGGCGCAACCTTGCAGTTCATAGTACTGAAGTGGGCTGAGACCGCGCTGAATATGAACCTCTCACAAGGGGCCATCTTGCAAGCGATTTCAGCCATTGGCGTCGCCGGCGGTGCAGTTTGGGCGGCCTCACGTATTCCATTAAAGTCTGCTTTAAATGTTCTGCCGTATGGCGTCGTGATGGGCTTACTGGTATGCATCATGGCCATCTACCATATTGAATACATTCCATCGATCGTGCTCTTTAAGATTGGTGTCTTAGAAGTTAACTTTAATCTCCTACCTGCCTATATCCTACTGATCACCGTAGGCTGGTTGGCAGGTTACTTCGTTGTTCCCATGAACGCCCTCTTGCAACACCGTGGCCACGTCTTACTGTCTGCGGGCCACTCCATTGCGGTTCAGAACTTCAATGAGAACCTCTCCGTGCTCATGATGCTGATGCTGTATGCGCTCCTAATTTGGCTGGATGTGCCTGTCCCGATTGTGATTACGGGATTTGGCTTAGCAGTTGCACTCACCATGTGGCTGGTGATTAAGAAACATCAAGCCAATCAGGCCGAGTATGACTCGCTGCATCTGATTGGTGAAGCCAAGCACTAACTAGATGGATTGCAATACGGAGCGAGCTAGCAATAGGTCTTGCCAGAGTAAGGCTTTATCTTTTGGTCGGTTTAGGCAGTGCGCCAGATCAAAGCTCGCAATTAATGGTATGTCCTGACCAGCAATCTCAAGCACGACATCGCGCAGCTGGCTTAGCGGTTCTTGTTCACCACTTAACGCATGTGCAGCTTGCTCACCAAAGGCAAAGGCCACACATGGCAACTGCGTATTCGGTGTCTGCGTATCCGTTAGTGAGCGCCATTCCCATTCATTGGGTAAGAGCCCGAGGGCTAAAAGGATGTTCTGAAACAAGCGCTCTTGATCCCCACCGGGTGCTTGACCATAAAACAACCAATACACCTTTGGCTCTTGGTTGGAGATAACTTGATGGGTTTCTACGCTTGGAGTGATGCTGGGCGCAGAGTCTTGCCCCGCAGAACGTAAGGACCACTCGGTAATACCCATCTCTTTCAAGTAGCGTGAGCGATCATCAATGTGCATAGGGTTTTACTGAGCAGTCGATATTTTTTACCATCACAATCGCGTCTTCGCGAATTCCAGAGGAAGATTCTACTGGGTAATACGCTTTGCGCCGTGCTAACTCCTCATACCCTGCCTTCTCATATAGGGCGATCGCCGCTTCATTGCTTGGACGAACCTCGAGCAAGATGCGCGGGATCGACAAATTACTCGCAATCGCTTGGATGGCGCCCATGAGACGTAGACCCACGCCCTGTTTACGCAAATCCGTATCCACCGTAATGTTCAGTAGGTGGAGGTCATCAACCGCAGGCAGCAAAATGCAGTAGGCCCAAATCCGCTTGTCGGGATCGCTCACCTCCCGCAGGCAATATGCCCAATGGCCCGCTTCGATTGAGTCACCAAAGTTTTTGCGCGACCATGGGTGCTGATGCGAAATTGCTTCAATCGCCATGACCGCATCCAGATCGGATTTGGTCATTAGCTCAAGAACCAACTCAGCCAAGCAAATGACCGGTTGGGGTGCGGCTTGCTGCATCGTGACGTTCTTGGGTAGTAAGAGCAACTTTATTACGTATATAAAGAGGTTCAAGTTGCTCAACCGAAATTGTTTGACCCGCCTGATAACGCACTTGCGCGAGATCCAAGATACCGAGTGCGTTAGGTACCAACTCCGAATCACTCTGTCGCCCCACAAAATGATCCTTGAAATAATCGGCATACTCGGCAAGAGCATTCCCAGCGATCAAGTCCTGATTGTTATCCTCAATCTCCTCTGGAGCAGTTAGTTGGATTGCGCTGATCGGTTTAGCTTGTGGGGTATCTTGCTGATAGCGAGCCCAATACACCTCGCCCATGCGGGCATCCAAAGCAATGGTGAATGTCGTGTTTTGGGGCATTTGATGGTGTTGCACAAACTGCGATGCCATCGCATCAAGACTAGTCACCGGAATCACTGGCAATTGCCTGCCTACAGATAGTCCTTGAGCAACCGCAACCGAGAGGCGCACTCCTGTGAATGCTCCAGGACCCACACCCACTGCGAGCACATCCAGATCAGAGAAGCTTGCGCCACATTGTTGCAGCAGATTACTACACCAAGGCAAGAGATATTGACTGGCTTTTGATCCAAGTAGCTCATGCCGATGCACAATCGGCTTGTCATCAAAACACAAGGCCACCGAACACCACGAGGTCGAAGTGTCGATGGCCAAGATGCGCATGCCTAGCGTCCTAAATTTAGAATTCTTCGTACAGCGGCAGTGTTAAGAACTCTACAAAATGATCATTGGCAACTAAGTCCTCAAAGATCTTGGCAGACCGGTCAAACTGTCCAACGGCACCTGAATCCTTGACCTTTTTTAACTCTTCACTAATTAGTTGGCGAACCAACTCAAGGGTTACTTTGCGACCGTCATCCAGCACCCCTTTGGGTGAGCGAATCCACTGCCATACTTGCGAGCGGCTAATCTCAGCGGTAGCGGCGTCTTCCATCAAATTATGGATAGGTACGCACCCATTACCTGACAGCCAAGCACCCATGTAATGAATACCCACGTTAATGTTGTAACGCAATCCCGCTTCCGTAATGGGTCCTTCTGGAGCAAAGTTGAGTAGGTCCGCAGCAGTGACTTGAACATCCTCGCGTTGACGATCAAATTGATTGGGTTTATCACCCAATACTGCTTTGAACTCATTCATGCATAACTCAACCAAACCTGGATGGGCAACCCAACTGCCATCGTAGCCATCGGTTGCCTCGCGACGCTTATCGGTCGACACGGCTGCGAGTGCAATCGCATTCTTCTCAGGATCGTTCTTGATTGGGATGAACGCGCTCATACCGCCCATTGCTGGCGCACCGCGCTTATGGCAGGTCTTTAATAAAAAGAGTGCATAGGAGCGCATAAAGGGTGAGGTCATAGTCACCTTCACACGATCGGCCAAGCAGAAGTTTTTATCGAGCTTGAATTTCTTAATGGCAGAGAAGATGTAATCCCAGCGACCGGCGTTTAATCCCGAACTGTGATCGCGCAACTCATAGAGGATCTCGTCCATCTCAAAAGTTGCGTTAATGGTCTCTACCAATACCGTCGCTTTGATGCTGCCGTGCTTCATGCCCAGCTCTTTCTCAGCCATAGTGAAAATATCATTCCACAAACGTGCTTCGAGATGGCTCTCAATCTTTGGCAAATAGAAAAATGGGCCCAAGCCTCTCGCTTCTAGATACTTGCCGCTATTAAAAGTGAAGATGGCAAAGTCAAAAATGCCCCCCGATACCCGTTGACCATCGACCAAGACATGTTTTTCATCAAGATGCCAACCGCGAGGACGAACAATCAAGGTCGCAGTTTTTTCATTGAGCTTATATTCCTTACCAAAGAGATTGAGCTCGATATCGCGGCGTGCGGCTTTCTTTAAATTGACATGCCCTTGGACGATGTTTTCCCAGTAGGGGCTATTGGAATCCTCAAAGTCCGCCATGTACGAATCTGCACCAGAGTTCAGTGCATTAATCACCATCTTGGCATCGACTGGACCAGTAAGCTCC
>JBBAQJ010000089.1:0-4310 GCA_040400365.1 Polynucleobacter sp.
GAGTCCCAGAAGTGCTAATTTTCTCAACCATTCAGCCAGTGATGTTCGTGCTGCTGTTTCGCTTCGTTTTCGGTGGCTCAATCAACACTCCAGGCACCGACTATGTGCAGTTTCTGATGCCTGGCATTTTCGTTCAAACCGTGACTTTCACGCTGGCGGGTACTGCGGTTGGTTTGGCCGAGGACATGACGAAAGGTTTGATTGACAGATTCCGCTCGCTCCCAATCGCACGATCAGCCGTTGTGCTCGGTCGAACTCTCGGAGATGCTGCATTGAATGTTGTGGTACTTCTAGTGATGGGTCTGGCTGGTTTCTTGGTTGGATGGCGACCAGACAGTGGGCTATTAAGTGTTGCAGCTGGTTTCGGATTGTTGTTGGTTTTCGGTTACGCAATGTCTTGGCTTGGAGTTTTGGTAGGTCTTTCGGTGCGCGATTCCCGGGCTGCTAACGGATCAATCTTCGTTTTAGTTTTCCCACTGACTTTCTTATCCAACGCCTTTGCCCCAACCACAAATATGCCAAAAATCTTGCAATATTTTGCAGAATGGAACCCGGTTTCCACCATGGTTGCAGCGACGCGTGAACTATTCGGTGTGCCAGTCCAGTTTGGGGTGACCGCAGATTCATGGGTTAGCCAGAATCCACTTCAGATGTCTCTTGTGTACATGGCCTTGATCATGCTCGTGTTCATTCCATTGAGTGTGCGACGGTACGTAAACACATCTGCAAAATAGGTCTTTTGGCTATTCCGGTTGCTAAGGCGGGGGAGTACGCTGACAAACGAAGTTGAGGAAGTGCTCAGCTAGGGCGTTTAATCCAACTTCGGATTGAGGTCAAAATGTCTCGTACATACATAGTCACCGGTGGGGGATCGGGAATCGGCCTAAAAACCAAAGAATTGTTGTTGGCGGCTGGCGAAAACGTCGTCACCGTAGATCTTCAAAACGCAGATGTGATAGCAGATTTGAGTGATGCTGCCGGGCGTGCTTTTGGTTCCCAAAAGGCAGTCGAAGCAGCTCACGGCAAAGTTGATGCTGTGATTGCTTGCGCTGGATTGGCACATCCAACCGCAAAGACAGTATCGGTGAATTACTTCGGTGTTACCGAATTCTTAACTGAGATTTTGCCAGAGTTATCTCGCAGTTCGGCTCCGCGAGTGGCTGTAACGAGTTCGATGGCTTCGCTGATGCCAAACGATCCAGCGCTCGTAGCAGCGATGCTGGAGGACGATGAAACCAAGGCTTTAGCTCGGGCTGAGGAACTTGTCGCAACTGGTGGTGGCATGGAGCAGCTGATTTATGGCTCGACCAAGCGTGCAATCAGCCGTTGGATTCGTAAAGTTGCCCCAACCGCTGCTTGGGCAGGCGCAGGTATTCCAATCAATGCGGTTGGCCCAGGAATCGTGGCGACGCCAATGACGGCAGAAATGATTGCGACTGAAGAAGCTCGCGCCGGTTTGCTGCAGGTCGTGCCAATGCCGCTGCATGGGATCATGGATCCGGTTGCTATTGCGAAAGCCCTCATCTGGTTGACGAGTGAAGACAACACCCACATGACCGGCCAAACCATCTACATTGATGGTGGTTCAGATGTAGTTCTGCGTGGTGACAATATTTGGGATTTAGCCCAATAATCTAAATAATTGTGGGGCGGCTCTGTGCGGAGTCGCCCCACATTCATTTATGCTGCAATGGTGCAGTCAGATTCCCGATTCAGTTTTTTAACTCTGAATCTTCACTGCTACCAAGAAGCCGATCAACACAAAAAATTTGGGCTGGTGGCCGATTTCATTGTGGCGAATGAAATCGACGTAATTTGTTTTCAAGAAGCCGCCCAAAATCGCAGTAGCGATTTAATCTCAGGGAATATTCGCTCCGACAACGCTGTCTTGATCATTCAAAACCTGGTAGCGCAGAAATCGGGGATTAATTACGAAATGTTTTGGGACTGGAGTCATTACGGTTGGGATATCTGGGAAGAAGGGCTAGCGATTCTGAGCCGGCATCCAATTCTGAGAAGCGAAACCAAGTACCTCACGACCAGCAACTCTAAAACTGACTGGCTCTCGCGAATCGGGATGAGTTGTCTCATTCAACTCCCAAACGGCAGTGAACTTCAGATTCTGAATACCCATCTTGGCTGGTTCGATGATCCGAGTGAACCTTATGAAAATCAAGTGAAAAATCTTTTGCACATGGTTTCTAGCGAGAGTGCTTTGATTATGGGCGATTTCAACCTGGCGGCCGGAACAGCTGAATACGGACAACTAAAAAACTTACTCGGTTTTGAAGATCTCTACTTAAACGCAAATCCTGAAGGCATGTTCGACCCGACCATCGGCGGCAACATCGACGGTTGGCAGGAGCGCGGAGTTGAGGGAATGCGGATTGACTATGCCTGGCTCGCGCCTGAATCGGAAATCGAAGTCACAGCGGCAGAAATAGTCTTTTATGAATTAGGGGAGTGGCTGGTCAGCGATCATGCCGGTGTTTACTTTGAAATAGAAGTTGGGCTCGAATCCTGAAGTTCGATTCGAGCCAAACTTTCGTTAAATCGTGACTTTATCGAGCCGCTTGGACCCAACCTTCAGCGTCAAAACATCCCCGGTCATGAGTTGAATTTGTTTCACCGCAACTCGATTTCCAAGTTTGTTTAGCCGAACCTTGAAAACCTTGCGCACAAGTTTTCCATCTCTCACCAAATATACGGTTGCTTTTTTACCCGCGAACTTGGTCGACAGGTTCAGCGTGAATTGCCGCTTCCCATCCAGCTCGTTGGTGATGGTTAAAAGCATTCGTTGAGAGGAGGTTACAAACCCAGTTGCGGCTTGCTCTTGGGTGCCTTCAAAAACTAAATATGGAAACCCGTCATTCGAGTTGGAGTCAATTTCCCAATGAACTGATGGTCCTTCAAAACTCCAGCCTTGGGACTCAAACGTAACTTTTTTGCGAAGGTCAGCTTCGCTGGTCCCAGACATGCTGTTAGCTGATGTTAACCCTTGTTCGATGAAGAAATTACTGTCTGAGTGAGCGCTCCAAATGCCATTAACGAATGCGTCAATCGTTTTATTTTGGGCATCATCGGTCGTGATTGTCATAGCAGTGTATGAGCGTTCGATGTTTACATGTCGAGCGTTGTCATTAAAGCCGATAGCGCCACCGATTTCATCAAGAGCACTAAGGCTGCCGACTACTGCGGTATCGCTAATTTCTAGAGCGACGTCGCCACTTGTGACGTGTCCGACAAAACCGCCTACCTGAGTAGCCCGCGGCGCCTGAATGTCCGCATCGATAAATACATATTGGATATCCAGTTGTTCGCCGACATATCCAATTACTCCACCCAATCGGGTTTCGCCTTCGCGTGAGCTTTGGATTTGTCCTTTGAATGAACTGTTTCTGATTGAACCACCATTTGATTCTGATGCTCCGACAAGACCACCAATTGAAAGCGAATTGCTTGCGTCGATATTGGCTTCGACGGATACCCGTTCCACCAAGACATTTTCATGAATTTGGCCAACCGCACCACCGATATTCATATTGCTCGAATACTGGTTATTGGTTTCTTGGACAGTGATGTTTCCAGTGTTGATTGAATCGGAGATAGATGAGTTGAAGCCTAGATATGAGGCTAGGCCGCCGGTCTGCTCCGATGCCTGCTGGGTTGGAGTAGTCGCATTTCCGGCAATTACTTCACCAGAGTTTTCGGCTTTTCGAATATGCGCACTATCGCCGTAACC
Source organism: Polynucleobacter sp. (assembly GCA_040400365.1). GTDB lineage: Bacteria > Pseudomonadota > Gammaproteobacteria > Burkholderiales > Burkholderiaceae > Polynucleobacter. The sequence continues at coordinate 3,743 of JBBAQJ010000089.1, forward strand.
AACCACACCGCCAACCGATCCGAATCCATTGATTTGACCGGTGTTTTTAACGTTGATGAGGGTTGCGTTGTAGACATTTCCAGCAATCCCACCAATGTTTTGGGAGACAATCACATCTGAGTTTGTTGCGAAGTTTGCTGCGGATACGGATCCGGTGAACTCGGCATTTTCGATTACGCCGTATGACAATTCACCAGCGATACCGCCTATGGCATTCACGTAAGAAACGTTGTCGCCAATCGTGGTGATAGTGCCTGAGCTCGAGACATTTTTCACATTAGAGTTATAGATTCCACCGAACAATCCACCGGTTTGGGTGTTTGAGGATGCGATATTTAGATTTGAATGTATGTTCGAGAAGTTTGAGGAACTGGCTTCGCCAGCGAGTGCTCCCCAGTTGTATTTGTAATCTGAATTCAAAGTGCTGGAGATTGAGGTGGTTTCTGGGTCAGATTCCAGAGTTACGTTTTTAATTACGCTGTCGCGGACTCGGCCAAACAGTCCTTTGTATCCATTTTCTGAGTAGATAAATAGGTTGGACACCTTGAATCCAGACCCGTCGTAATGG
>JBBAQJ010000090.1:0-2986 GCA_040400365.1 Polynucleobacter sp.
CGCAGCTGAACTGCTCAACGCTCTCTATAACGTAACTTCGGACAGTGGCAATATCGTTCTTAACGGAACTCGAATTGTTACAACCACTGGTGATCAGAGAATCGGTACAGGATCAACCGGCTCGCTGACTCTTACTGCTCGAGAAAATGACATTCTCCAGGGCGAGCTTTTGCTGTTCGAAACGGACTCTGGAAATATTACGCTCAACGCCCCGCAAGGACGAATTAATCTGGGGAACGTCATTTCCCAGAGTGGCGTGATTAATGTCTACGCCGGGGGTAACGTCACGCAGGCCCTTGCGTACGGACGAATCCAGGGCGGAGCGTTGAACGTTGAAACTCGATCTGACACGCTAGGCATTGGTAAGTTTGACCTCACCAATCCGTCGAATAATATCTCCGTCCTCACCATTAAGACGCTAGACGGGGCAGGTACGAGCCTGTTCGGAAATCGTGTCGATTATCGAGACGCAGATGGGTTTGCGGTTCGGGAGCTATCGACTCTTGACAATATTTCGCTTGTGAGCGCGGGGGATATTACCTCTCAGAGCGGAGCAGGCAATATCTCTGCGTTGAAGCTTACGGTTGCAACCCGAAACGACTCAGGTGCAGATGTGACGCTTTCGTCGATCTACAACGATGTCGACGTTGTTGACTTTAGGTCGACCACATCGGATTGTGTAACGCTCGCTTCTGGAACGCTACGCTTTACCGATGCTGACGGCTTCCAAGTCGATCGGCTTGAAAGCGCGGGAAGTGCAATTCTCACCGCGCTGGATTCGTCGGCTGAAGTGACGCAGGCGGCGGGCGCGAACCTGGTTAACGTATCCGGTCTAGGCCTAAGCGGTGCTGCAGACTTCAACCTAACCGCGGCAGGAAACAGGATCGCGACCTTTGCCTCGAACGCCACAGGTGACGTTGTTCTGAATGTGTCAGGCGCGCTCGCAATCGGTCAGGTCAATCCGACCGGTGTTACAACAGGCGGTGCGAACCTTACCATCACCTCAACCAGCTTTAACTCCTCTGGTTACGACATCAACACCGCGGGCGAAACCAACACCAGCTCGGGTCAGGTGTCGATCACCACGACCGCCGGTGACCTTGTCGCCGGAAATATATCGACTTCTGCTGACGGGTCCTTAGGGCTTTCGGGTAATGTAACGCTCAGCTCTGGCGGGGCAAACCTCGCGGTAGACGGCGTGATCGACGTTCGAGGAACGAACGGGGCAAGCAACGGTAGCGTTAGTTTGATCTCATCCGTTGGTCAAATTACTCAGAATGAAACAACCGGGGCCATTCGCGCTGCCGGGCTTGAGCTGGTTCTGAATGGTTCAGTCGCGCTGACGTCACCCAGCAACCTGATTGATGTCATCGCAGCCAATATCACGGGAGCTGGGGCAGATTTTGCCTTTGGAAGTGGGCAGACCTTCACGGTGGGTACAGTCGGGGGCACCTCTGGGGTAACAACAAATAACGGTGATGTCACCCTTAGTGTGTCTAACGGAAGCATCCAGTTTGCTGAAAACGTAGCGTCGAAGGGTGGAAACATCGCCCTTAATGGGCCCATGATTTTGCTCGACCCCACCACCTTCAACGCCACAGGTGCGTCCAGTGGAAATGTTGTGTTCAACGGTTCGATCGACTCTGACTCGCTTCAGGCAAACACGCTTAACGTGGAAGCGTTGAACGTAACTTTCCAAGGGCCGGTTGGTCTTACCACTGCCGATTCTAGCCTTGGATCAATCGTGGTTAATGCGTCAGGAGAGACCAACTTCCAAGCTGACGTGAATGCAAGTTCTGTCACAACTGATCTGCCGGGAACTTCACGAATTGGTGGAAATATCAGCACTCTCGGCGCACAGACTTACAACGACGCCGTGATTGTTTCTGGAAATATTTCGATCAATACAGCGACGGGCAATGTTACGTTTGGATCAAATGTGACTTCAGTCGCAGGTGCGTCGAACAATCTATCGGTGACCGCCGACAATGTAATCTTCAGCGGAAATGTTGGCACAGGAGCCAACGCCGATCTTGGCCACTTGGTCGTCAACAGTTCCGGCCTTACTGACTTTAACGGGTCTGTGGTCGCTGCAAGCGTGACGACGGACGCCGCAGGCTCTGTGCTTATTTCAAACAACGTGACAACAACAGCGGGGCCACAGCGCTATTTCGATGATGTGATCCTTGAAGGAAATGTCACACTAAGTTCGGCCGTAGGCGGTTTTCAGTTTGGACAGTCAGTGAACACGTCGGGTTCAGCGGTTGACCTCACACTCGAGGCTCTCGATCACTCGAACATAAGCTTTACCGGCGCCATTGGCGCCGCGGGTAATGCCTTTGGAAACCTTGTTGTTAATACAAGTGGCGAAACCGTTTTTGGTAATGCGCTTTACGCTGCAAGCGTCACAACGGATGCAGGTGGGAACACTTCAATTAACGGCGGTCTTGTATCGACTTCAGGCGCTCAAAACTTTAATGACAATGTAAGTCTCGGAGCGGACGCTATATTAAACGCGTCGATCGTGACTACGGGTGGAACGATTGTTGGTGGTGGCAACAACCTGACGATTGATGGTAATGCGGTGATTGGAAACAGTATTGACGACACGCTGACTGGCGTGGACGTGCTGAACATCACGGGTACATCGACGTTCAACACCAACACGGTGTCGACTGATGGTTCTCAGACCTTTGGTGGTGCTGTGACGCTTGGAGCGGACGTCAACTTCTCATCAGACAACGCCGATATTACGTTCTGCGGAACGATCGCTGGAGCTGGTGAGGATCTTACCGTTTCTGCTGGGTCGGGCACGGTGACTATTGGCGGGAATATTGGTAAGGCAGGCGATGCCCTTGATCAGGTGGTGTTCAACAGCAACTTGGCGCTTGGCGCAAGCATTGAGATGGTTGCGGCAGATGTCATGACCAATGGAACGATTGTTGGTGGTGGCAACAACCTGACGATTGATGGTAATGCGGTGATT
>JBBAQJ010000090.1:3086-4271 GCA_040400365.1 Polynucleobacter sp.
GTCAACTTCTCATCAGACAACGCCGATATTACGTTCTGCGGAACGATCGCTGGAGGCGGTTGGGACTTAACGGTCGAGTCGGGCAACGGTTCTATATCCATGAGCGATTCGCTCGGTGCCTCTGAAGCGTTGGGTGCGGTCAGCCTGAATTCGTCTGCAGAGATCAATCTTTGCAGCACTCTAAATTCAAGCTCGCTGTTGGTGAGCTGTGGCACCGTCAATCTTTACGATGACATCACGACCAGCGGAGCCCAGACCTACAACGGAACCTCGCTGAATATCGCTGCCAATTTGGCGCTTACCGCGGGGCAATTCCACTTCAATTCTGTGCTTGATGCCGGTGAAGATGGGGTGACGACGCTTACGCTATGCTCGACTGCGGCGGGAGCCGACCTAAACTTTACGAACCAGGTTGGCTCAGTGCGCCGTTTTGGAGCACTCGATTTATCCGTTGACGGAAATATCACCCAAGCTGCATCAATCAATTCTTCAGGGCTATACATCTCTAATGTAAGCGGAGACGTGGTGCTTCTCGACGCCTCCAATGATATCGACTCGCTCTCCGCGAATCTCACAGGTAATGGGTCAATTTCCTTGCGGGATGCAACGGGTATAACGCTCGTTGGGGCGGGTATCGTGGGTGGTGACCTGAGCAACATCTATATCAAAGCCAACGGCACCGTAACTTCTGCCGGTGGCGCGATTGTTGATATTGGCGGAAACCTCACGGTGGACACTTCCGAATTCGAAGCGGGAACAGTCGTCTTTAACAACACGAATGCCATCACGACAATTGACAACACCTTTGTTGCAGGCAACTTCACCCTGACCACGTTAGACGGAAATCTCGCCTACAAGACCGATGCAAACGGCGCGACAAGCTTCCTGCAGGTGGGTGACATACTCAAGGTTCTGAACGCAAGCGGAGTGGAGAATCTCAACTACTCGATCGGCAATAATTCAGACAGTGTTTTTGGAAGTTCACTTTCTGGTGGTACAGGCGCATTGAATGAAGTCTTGCTGGCGGGGGAGCTTGTCCTTACATTCAATTCTTCAAACAATATTCTCAATGTATCGAGTGCCGGCGGGTCAAAGGAGCTTGACCTTGATCTTGCAATCAATGACTCGATCCGAATTATTGCGAACGCCGGAGGTCAAAACATTTCCGGAACGAACACGCAGGGC
>JBBAQJ010000091.1:0-4140 GCA_040400365.1 Polynucleobacter sp.
AAGTTTAGGCTTGGGCACCAGCTTTACAGTAATCTCGGTCACAATCCCCAGCATTCCCTCGCTACCAATTAGCACTGCGAGCAGATCGAGTCCGGGTGCATCAGGTGCCATGCCACCAAATTCAACAATGTCACCATTCATTAGTACCGTACGAACTCGTAATACATTGTGAAGCGTAAGCCCATACTTCAGACAATGTACCCCGCCGGAGTTTTCATTAACGTTCCCTCCAATGGAGCAAGCAATTTGGGAAGACGGGTCTGGTGCGTAGTACAAACCATGCTTAGCAACTGCCTCTGAAATTGCTAAATTTCGCACACCGGGTTGCACCACGGCAGTGCGTGTGAACGGGTCAATCTTCACAATCTTTTTTAGTTTAGCTAAGGATAAGACAAGACCTTGCTCGATGGGCATCGCACCACCCGATAAACCCGTTCCCGCACCTCTGGGAACAATCGGTATTTGTAAGCGATGGCAGGCCTTCAGAATACGTACAACTTGATCTTCATTTTCTGGAAGAGCTACCGCTAAAGGCATTTTTCGGTAGGCCGCTAAACCATCACATTCATAGGGGATAGTGTCTTCTGGTTGCCAAAGAAGGGCATCTTCGGTCAAGATTGGCCTGAGTGCTGACACCAAAAGTGCCTGTTTTGCTTGAATTGCTAGGATTTCAGGGGGAGCGTAGGGAGCATTCATATGCCCATTTTAGCCACTTACCTATAATCGGTGCATGGGAAATAGACTTTCAAAGATAGCAACGCGGACCGGCGATGCCGGAATGACCGGGTTAGGAGATGGTAGCCGGGTTGAAAAGGATCATTTACGCATCTGCGCCATGGGCGATGTCGACGAGCTGAACTCTCAAATTGGGGTGTTAATGACTGAAGAGTTTCCGGAGTCGGTTGCGAGCGATCTTAGTAAACTTTTACTGCGGGTCCAACACGATTTATTTGATTTGGGGGGAGAACTTTGTATCCCCAACTACACCTTACTTAAGATCGAACAGGTGGAGCAGCTGGATGTTTGGTTAAACCATTACAACGCTAATTTGCCACCACTGAAAGAATTTATCCTGCCAGGTGGCACACGCGCTGCAGCTCAAGCACACATTTGTCGAACAGTATGCCGTCGTGCTGAACGCTCGATTGTGAAGCTTGGGTGGGCAGACCCCATTCATGATTCTCCGCGCCAGTATGTCAACCGATTATCTGATCTACTTTTTGTTCTAGCTCGCGTACTTAATCGCGCTGCTGGGGGGCAAGATGTTTTGTGGAAAAACCAAAACAAAGTCGACGAGTCCTAGTAAAAGAAAAAGCGGACCTGAGTCCGCATCGTGTTGGTGAGATTAAGTGCGTCGACGTTTCCGAACAGCGCCTGCTAATCGCTCGAGAACTTGTACAGAGTCATCCCAATTAATGCAAGCATCTGTAATGCTCTTGCCATACTCTAAATTTTTTGGGTCATCTTTACCGGGAGTAAATTTTTGCGCACCCGCATGAAGATGACTTTCAATCATCACACCAAAAATATAGTTGGAGCCACCCTCAATTTGTTTGGCAATATCATCGGCTACATCAATTTGTCGTTGATGTTGCTTGCTTGAGTTTGCATGCGATAGATCAATCATCAATCGAGCTGGAAGCTTTGCAGCCTCAAGTTCAGCGCAGGCGGCCTGTACATATTTCGCTTCATAGTTTGGCTCCTTACCGCCTCGTAAAATTACATGACAGTCCTTATTGCCTTTGGTTTCGACAATGGCGACCTGCCCGTTCTTATGAACTGAAAGGAAATGATGGGGTCGATGTGCCGCTTGAATGGCATCAGTCGCGATCTTGATGTTGCCATCGGTGCCATTTTTAAAGCCAATCGGCGCAGACAATCCGGAGCTTAGCTCACGGTGTACCTGACTTTCTGTCGTGCGCGCACCAATTGCGCCCCACGAGATTAGATCGGCAATATATTGGGGGGAGATGACATCAAGGAACTCACTTCCCGCAGGCATTCCAAGGCGATTAATTTCCATCAAGACCTGGCGCGCAATTCGTAGGCCTTCTTCGATCTTAAAACTTTCGTCTAGGTAAGGATCATTAATTAAACCCTTCCAGCCAACCGTAGTGCGTGGTTTTTCAAAATAGACGCGCATCACGATTTCAAGGTCAGCACTAAGTCGGCTACGTTCTTTCAAAAGACGTTGACAATACTCAACGGCAGCAGAGGGATCATGAATGGAGCAAGGACCAATGATGACTAATAAACGATCATCTTTGCCATGGATCAAATTGCGGATTTTCTCGCGGGTGCGGCCAATTAATTTTTCAGTAGGGGTTCCTGAAATAGGAAAAAACCGGATTAAATGCTCCGGAGGCGGGAGCACAGTAATGTTGTTAACGCGTTGATCGTCGGTCGCAGAGGTCTTATCGATACTCGCGTACCAGCTTTCTTGGGGGTTTTGGGGTTTAGTACTCATGGCTTATATTCTAAAGCCTGATTACAAAGACTGCCTTTTAAGCGGTACCACCCACCGTCATTTGATCAATTCGTAAGGTAGGTTGACCAACGCCCACGGGCACGCTCTGACCCTCTTTTCCACAGACGCCGACCCCGCTATCCAAACGTAAATCATTACCAATCATGCTGACCTGTTTGAGGGATTCGGGGCCGTTGCCAATAATCGTTGCGCCTTTGACCGGATACTGAATCTTGCCGTTTTCAACCCAATAGGCCACTGAGGCGGAGAACACAAATTTACCGCTTGTAATGTCTACTTGGCCACCGCCAAAGTTGACCGCATATAGACCGCGATCAATACTCGCTACGATTTCTTGGGGATCGTATTGGCCTGCCAGCATATACGTATTGGTCATGCGGGGAAGTGGGAGGGAGGCAAAACTTTCGCGTCGGCCATTACCTGTTAAGGGCATTTTCATAAGACGCGCATTTAAACTATCTTGAATGTAGCCCTTCAATACTCCATCTTCAATTAGGGTGGTGCATTGTGTGGGCGTCCCTTCATCATCGATATTGAGTGACCCACGGCGACCGCTTAAGGTGCCATCATCAACAACCGTTACTCCCTTTGCGGCAACACGCTCACCGATGCGCCCTGAGAAGGCGGATGAGCCCTTACGATTGAAGTCCCCTTCAAGGCCATGACCAATTGCTTCGTGTAATAGAACCCCTGGCCAACCTGGACCCATGACCACAGTCATTGGTCCAGCTGGTGCAGGTCGAGAATCAAGGTTGAGTAGGGCGTTATCGACTGCTTCATCCACCCATTGATGAATGCGTTCGGCATTAAAGAAACCATAGTCGGTTCGGGCGCCACCACCAGCAGAGCCGGATTCACGGCGGCCATTTTGTTCAGCAATCACGTGCACAGATACGCGGACTAGTGGACGAATATCAGCTGCCATTAATCCGTTAGCCCGCGCTACCAAAACAACATCAAATTCCCCCGCAAGACTTGCCATCACTTGAATGATGCGTGGATCACGCGCTCTAGCGCGATGCTCAATTTGCTCCAAGAGTGCAATTTTTTCTGGGGGGCTTAAGGAGTCTAGTGGGTTGAGGTGAGAATATAAGGAGGTACTTAAATGACTTTGTGTTTTCATCAAGCTTGGTAGTTTTATCTTCCCGCCTTTTGGTCCAATGACACGAGTGGCATGAGCAGCTTTTAACAATGCTTCTGGGCTAATAACATCCGAGTGGGCAAAGGCTGTTTTATCTCCTGAGATAGCACGCACTCCCACCCCTTGATCAATATTGAAGCTGCCCGACTTCACAATGCCTTCTTCTAGACTCCACTGCTCGCTACGGGTATGTTGAAAGTAAATATCGGCGTCATCCAAGCGATGGGCATGCATCACACCAAATAGACGATCTAGGTCAGAAACGCTAAGTCCATTTGGTTTTAGTAAAAAGGAATTAGCTAGATCGAAGGCTTGATGATCCTTGAGCGTTGTAGATAGATGATGCAGTGGGAGATCGGAGATGTTCATGACGATAGCTTACGATGTTTTAGAGCAGGAAGTTTAGAGCGAACCCCCTCAAGGGTTTCTTGGTGGATTTGACCAATCACAAAGCCTTCGCCGGTAGCAAGTTCTTGCATGATTTGGCCCCAGGGATCAATGAGCATTGATT
>JBBAQJ010000092.1:0-4095 GCA_040400365.1 Polynucleobacter sp.
TTGCTGCCGGCAGTGAACTGATCGCCCTGACCCCATTGAAATCCAATAGCTGGCTACAGCTCCTGTTTCAGGCGCTCAAGCTGATGTTTCCCAAAAAGCGCTGAGCAATGGCTAATACCAGCCCGATCACCCTAGAACAACTGTTCCGGTACTACAAGGCATTGCCGCATCAGCAGGCAGCAATCCAGCTGCTAGAGCAAGACCTTGCGTTGAACGGCTACCAAGCCGCCATGCGTCGTGATCGGGCGTGGTTTGCCACTTGGAGTCAAGGCGGCAAGCAAGTTGACCTTGGCCCTGCATTGCAGATGATCAAGCAATTTGAAGGTTGCCATCTTGATGCATACCCCGATCCATTGTCTGGTGGTGAGCCATGGACTATTGGCTATGGCACCACCCGTTACAATGATGGCCGCAGGGTTAGCAAGGGTGATCGCATCAATGCAGTAGAAGCTGATACGTTGCTGCGACAAGAAGTTGATCGCATCAATGAACGCTTGCGATCTACGGTGCCGCATTGGCAGGCAATGAGCGATCAACAAAAATGTGCATTAGTGAGTTTTGCCTATAACCTCGGCGCTGGCTTTTATGGTGCTGCGGGATTTGAAACGATTACCGCAAGGTTGCGTGATAAAGAATGGGCAAAGGTTCCTGACGCGTTGCTGCTTTACCGCAACCCTGGCACTAACGTAGAAGCCGGTCTGCGGCGCCGCAGGGAAGCTGAAGGGCGATTGTGGCTGCAAGGTCTTGGGTTGCCTGCTGTTGAGCAGCAACCGGCCAAGCTGACCCCTAGTTCACCGTTCAGCGCACGCATCACACCACATATCCGCATTGGTGAATTTGCGTTAGACCAAGAGGCCCGCAGGTTTGATCATCAATATCAAATTGACACCGCGGCTGAACTAGCGGCATTTCTTGAACGTGTGCGGCGTAATTTCGGCAATAAGCCAGTGGTGATTACCTCTGGTTACAGACCGCCTGCAATCAACCGCAATGTTGGTGGTGCTAGCGGTAGTGAACACCTGTTTGATGCACCAAATGTCGGCGCCGTTGATTTTTACATCAATGGCGCTGACATCAATGCCGTGCAATTGTTTTGCGATAAGTATTGGGAGTATTCAGTTGGCTATGGCGCGCCAAAGGGTTTTGTGCATCTTGGCATAAGAAAAGGCCGCCCTAGGGTGCGGTGGGATTATTGATATGAGCCCACTAGAGCGCTCCCTTGAAAATGAACTATCAGAAGAGGGTAATGCTCGGTGGTTGCAAACTTGCCATGAATCAGGCGATATAAATGGGCTGCTAGAAGCAGCCCTTTTGCTTAATTTGTTGTATCACCAAGAGCGCATTAAAGCTCAATGGGCGATTCGTGAAGCTGCTGAGAATTTGCATATTTCATTGCAAGACCGGTATAGGTAGCGTGCTGCGGATGGGTCGGGTCATGCCGTCCATCATTGGTGTACCAAGTTTCAAGTTGTTGCTGTGTTGCTTGATCTGTGATGATGACTTGATTGATCATGGATAGATTGAAGAAGGTGCAGGCCGACGCTTGGATCATCAAATTGATGGATCACGGCTTATTACAAAACGAACCGCAAAACATCAATTTAGGCAATCAATATTTGAGGCATGGCAGCATCGGTGTGCTTATTGTAGATGCCATGCAGATACATTAGATCATGTGCGGCCGCGGCATCGTGGTGGTGCAACCGTGATGTCAAATCTAGTGCCAGCTTGTCAACGCTGCAATCGTTCAAAAGGTAGTGAGGAATGGACAGAATGGTTTCGAAAGCAAATTACATGGTCTGCATTTCGTGAGGCTGATATCAATCAATGGATGTCAAAAGCTGCAGCCGAACAAGACCGCGTTTTGCCAGTTGTTGCATTTTGGTCCGGCTGATGCCAAATTGTTCTTCTAGTTCACGCCAACTTACGGGATTATTGGCATGACGCGCTAGCAAGATTTGCTTGGTATTTTCATCAACATATTTATCCATTAATGATAGAACTAAGTTAATTTCAGCTTGCGGTACTTCATCGGTTTCTAATGATGCCGGATCAGCGATCATATCAATCAGGCTGACATCATCTGCGTTATGACTTGTTGCATTAAGGCTTGTGACGCGGTAACTATGACGCACCAAGTCGTGTAATTGATCAGTTGATATCTCTAATGCTTCGGCTAATTCGGCGGCACGTGGTTCGCGGCCTAGTTCATGTGTCATTTGCGTACGGATACGCCCTAGTTGCGCTAGCTTGTCGTGTAAATTAACGGGCAGTCGTATCATTGCGTCAGATTGGGACAACGCACGTGTTATTGCTTGCTTGATCCACCAATACGCATAAGTGGAAAATTTATAGCCACGGCTGTGATCAAATAATTCAACAGCACGCGCAAGGCCAATATTGCCTTCTTGAATCAGGTCCATCAGCTCAAGGCTATGGCGTTTCCGTCGTTCATATTTCTTTGCTACATGTACCACTAATTGCAGGTTGCTGTTGATAAAACGCTGCCGTGCGCGTTCACCACTACGCACGGCGCTGCGTTCATCTGGCGTTAGTTCACGATCCAACGCACGTAGCTCTTGCATACGTGCAATACGCCTTGCCAGTTGGATTTCTTGTTCTGCCGTCAGCAGCGGATGCCGCGCAATTGCATTGAGGTAATCATTGATCGAACTCATTTGCTTTAGATGCGCGCGGGCCTTTATCGGCGTTGTAATGCCCAACTATGGCATAGCTGGTTTGTGGTGCAGTAGACATGCGGAAAAACACCATCTGACCAATTTTGAGACCAGGCCACAGCGGGAGGCGTTGCAGTTGCCTAGCGTTTTTTAGCTCAAGCGTTAGGGTGCTGCCATTCCATCCGGGATCGGCATAACCAGCATGTAGGTTTTCGTAACCTTCGCGTGCACGACTTGACTTAAGAAAAAACAAGCCAGCAATATGTTCTGGCATGTTGAACACTTCCATGGTGTCAGCTAGAACAAACTGCCCTGGCACCAAGTAATACGGGTTTTCTTTGGTGTAATGGCTGATATCAAGTGGGATCATTGCTGTTGATTCCACGGATTCAAGCATGATCAACTTACCAAGCCGCAGGTCAAGGCTGGCTGGATTGATCAGCTCTGGGTCATGGTTTTGCACCATGTTGTGTTCAGCAATGAGCTGTTGGATTTCAGAGTCGGAAAGAATCATTTGGTTGGATGGTGTCGTGCGTCCAGCGGACGTAGTGATTCGGGATGTCTTTTTCGGTGTATTGTGCCGTATACCACCGATGGCCGCAAGCATTGCAATGCCGCCGTCTGAAAATTACATCATCATGTTGTTTTGTTAGGACAACACGTATCTTGCGGCTGTTGCAGTTGCTGCATTGATGTGTCATTGATGTATTCAAACCGCAAACCGCAGCTTTCGCGTTGTTCGCGGATTGCCAAGCTAATGCCTTGATAGGTGATGTGCGTTGCTCGTGCTGCGGCTGATAGTGATGGAAATACGTCACCAGTGGTGATGCACCGCACTGGTTTTGCCGTCACCTCAAGGCCAACAGGACGTGTTGGGTAGTGCTCTTCGATGTAATCAGCGAACTCTTCAGATTCAAAAAGCTGGACAAGATTAGACCATCGCAACCCACCAAATAAATGCGGATGCTTCATGGCCCAATGCAATAGCTCACGACGTCTGATGTAGTAATAACCCTTAATTTTACGACGTGGCAAGTCAGGATGTCGCACCATCCAGCCTTGAACAGTGGTGTCATTGATCTCAAGGATTTTTGCAATGCCGCCAGTTGTCAGAAACTCACCAATCGCCGCAAGTGATAAACCCATTACATAAGCCTTGACATAAATTGCTTTGGTTGATCTTGCTGGGTAGCCATTTGAGGTTGCCCATTTTTTATATGTTGCTGCAAGTTGGCGGCGTGGTAAATCACCAGCCATCTCACGCAATTCGTTCATTTCAATTTCAGACCAACGTGCTGGCATGGTTCAGGAAAAGTTGCTATGGTGACGGCTCATAACCCTATTGAGGGGCTATGAATCGTCTGCCGATGGGTCGGCGGCAGTGAGGCCAGCACCTCGGGAGGACTGGCTACCGACC
>JBBAQJ010000093.1:0-4015 GCA_040400365.1 Polynucleobacter sp.
TAAGACCATGAGCACATTACTTGAACAATTAAAACAATACACGACCGTGGTTGCCGATACAGGTGACTTTGAGCGCATGCAGGCATTTTTGCCGCAAGACGCCACCACCAATCCCTCACTGATCCTTAAAGCCGCCCAGCTTCCAAGCTATCAATCATTGATCGCTGATGTCAAAGCCAAAAATGTGGGTAAACCAGTGGATCAAGTCATTGATGCCTTGCTGGTGGCTTTTGGTATTGAGATTTTAAAAATTGTTCCAGGTCGAGTTTCCACCGAAGTAGATGCTCGTTTATCGTTTGATACAGCAGGCACGATCAAAAAGGCCCGAGAAATCATTGCCGCATATGAGTCCAACGGTATCTCTAAAAAACGAGTACTGATCAAAATAGCGAGCACTTGGGAAGGCATTCAAGCGGCTAAAACCCTTCAAGCCGAGGGCATCGCCTGCAATATGACGCTCTTGTTCAGCTTGATTCAGGCAATTGCTTGTGCCGATGCAAAAGCACAATTGATTTCACCATTCGTTGGGCGTATCACAGATTGGCATAAAAAGTCTTTAGGTGCGCAGTGGCAAGATGAGGTTCATGGTGGCGCCAATGATCCTGGAGTTGTTTCTGTAAAAGGCATCTATAACTACTACAAGAACTTCGATATTCCAACCGAGGTCATGGGGGCGAGCTTTAGAAATATTGGTCAAATCACCCACTTAGCGGGTTGTGATTTATTGACCATCAGCCCAGAGCTACTCGCAGAATTACAAGCTAACACTGCAACTTTGACTCCAGCATTAACGGTTCAGGGGGCTAAAGATGCTGCAAAAGCTCTTCAATTGAATGTCATCAAGGCTGATGAAGCATCCTTCCGCTATCAATTGAATCAAGACGCCATGGCCACAGAAAAACTTTCTGAGGGCATCCGTTTGTTCTGTGCTGATATTGAAAAGCTAGAGAAAGTGCTGACCTAGAAGGTGACCCTTTGAGGGTCACCCTGCTTTAGCAATCCTCTGTCTTCTGGCCTCATACAAAGCAACACCGCTGGCAACAGAGACGTTCAAGCTTTCCACGCCACCCATCATTGGTATTTTGACAAGCTCATCACAAGTTTCTCTTGTCAGTCTTCGCATGCCTTCGCCTTCGGCACCCATCACCAGGGCTACTGGGCCTGTGAAGTCCATGTCGTACAGTGTTTTTTCAGTCTGATCATCTGTTCCGATAAGCCAAACACCAGCTTCTTGAAGCTCGCGCATGGTTCTGGCTAAATTGGTCACAGCAATCAAAGGCATGGTTTCAGCTGCACCACTCGCCACTTTGCTCACCGTGGCGTTCAAGTGTGCAGAGCGATCTTTCGGCACAATCACCGCATCAACACCTGCGCCATCGGCAACTCGAAGACATGCCCCAAGATTATGAGGATCGGTCACACCATCCAAAATTAACAAAAGTGCTGGGCCACTTAAGGCATCCAATAGTTCATCCAAGGTTTGAACCTTAGAGATGGTGTCCGCAAAGGCCACCACTCCCTGGTGACGATCATTACCAGCCAAAGTTCTCAATCGTTCCGTGTCTGCTTGATGTAGACGTCTACCTAAAATAGGTTCTGCCGATTTAATGAAATCTTGCATTCTGCGATCGCGTCTTGCTGGATCGATATAGACCGTTCTCAATGATTCAGGATCTTGACGCAATCTTGCAATGACGGCATGGAAACCTAAAATCATTTGCTTACCATCACCACCTTGTTGTTTTGGCGATTGGTCTTTTTTTGAATCTCTATCTGACATTAACGACGGCCTTTACGAATACTTAACTCATGCCCTTTTGATTTGGCATTGCTTGCTTTTTTAGGTTTTTTACCAGCCTTGGCCGCAGCGGTTTTCTTTTTAGCTGCGCCTGCTGACTTAGCGGGTGGTGATGATAAACCACCTGAAGAATCTCCTACGGCACCACGAGACCCTCTCACACCTGCTTGAGTAGCACTTGAGTTCGGATTAGCTCTTGAACTTGAGTGAGATCTTGATGAAGATTTCTTAGCGCCAGGATGTCGATTTGATTTACTGCCTCGACCTTGATCAACTTGTGAAAAACGGTCACTGGCGCCAATGCCAGCAACACCATTTCTATCACCATTTGGTTTAACCAAGCTGAATTCGATTCTGCGTGCATCCAAATCAACTCGACTGACCAAAACATGCACTCGATCAGTTAGTCTGTAACGAATACCTGTGCGTTCACCACGCAACTCTTGTCTGGCTTCATCGTATTGATAGTAATCACCACCAAGTTCACTGATGTGAATCATGCCTTCAACAAAAAGGCTTTCCAGTTGAACAAATAAACCAAAGGTTGCAACACCAGTGATCGTGCCAGCGTATTCCTGACCAAGATGATCGCGCATGTAGTAACACTTCAACCAAGCCTCAACATCTCTTGAAGCTTCATCAGCACGACGCTCGTTAGAGGAACAATGAACCCCCAATTGCGCCCAAGCTGCCATGGCCGTTGATGCCTCTTGCTTGGCTTTGGATCCCCGGGCTGTTTTTGCCGCAGGTTTTGATTTGCCTTCTTCGTGAGACTTCTTGGCATTCGCAGCATTCACGCGACCAGGACCACTCTTGGGCATGGCCAAGTTCAACACCACGTCGGACGGTATGCTTGGTGAATACGTCTTCTTCGCCAAGATGGCCTTGATAGCACGATGAACCAACAAGTCTGGATAACGACGAATTGGGCTTGTGAAATGAGCGTAAGCGGGATACGCCAAACCAAAGTGACCATAGTTATCAGGTTGATACACAGCTTGTTGCATAGACCTCAAGACCACTGACTGGAGCATGCTCGCATCAGGTCTCGGTTTGATCTCTTCAATCAACTTAGCAAAATCTTTGGGTCTTGGCTTATCAGAGCCACCCAAATTTAATCCGGCCGTTCTCAATACCTGCTTGAGCGTCAATAACTTTTCAACTGAAGGCTCAGCATGAACTCGGAATAAAGATGCGTGGCCATTTTTATCCAAGAAATCAGCCGCGCAAACGTTGGCCGCGAGCATACATTCTTCAATCACACGATGAGCCTCATTGCGCACTCTTGGTTCTATACGCTCAATCTTGCCCAAAGCATTGCTGATGATTTGAGTTTCAGTTGTCTCAAAATCAATCGCGCCACGTTTATCGCGAGCAGCGCGTAAAACTTTGTAAAGGCTGTATAGACGATCCAGGTTCTTCTTTAGGTGTTTGAATCGAGCAGCCTCCGGACCATTCGAGTTACTTAGAATTTCCCAAACGGTGTTGTAAGTGAAGCGCTGTGCTGAATGCATCACCGCTGGATAGAATTGATAAGCCTGGACCTCACCATGCACATCAATCACCGCATCACAAACCATACACAAACGGTCAACTTCTGGTTTTAGCGAGCAAAGGCCATTCGATATTTTTTCCGGCAGCATGGGTATCACTCTGCGCGGGAAGTAAACAGATGTTGCGCGGCTGATGGCATCGGTGTCGAGTGGGTGACCAGGTTTGACATAGTGGGAGACGTCAGCAATAGCAACGATCAAACGCCAAGCTTTTTCTTTACCCCAAGTCACTGGTTCACAGTAAACGGCGTCGTCAAAGTCTCGGGCATCTTCCCCGTCAATGGTCACCAGAGGAATATCGCGTAAATCAATACGCCCCTCTAGGTCCTCATCTCTGATCTCATCAGGCAATGCCTCAGCTTCTTTGCTAGCAGCAGGAGAAAATAAATGTGGCACGCCATACTTACGCACGGCGATTTCGATTTCCATGCCTGGGTCATCAATCTCACCCAGAACCTCAACCACTCGACCAACTGCTTGGCGATAACTATCTGGGTAATCAATGATTTCAACAGAAACTACTTGGCCTAATTTAGCGTTACCCTGCCCTTTGGGTGGAATCAGAATATCGTGGCCGATTCTTTTGTCTTCAGGAGCACAAATTAAAACTCCGTTTTCATTCAATAAACGACCAATCACAAATTGATTGGCATGCATGATCACT
>JBBAQJ010000094.1:0-3932 GCA_040400365.1 Polynucleobacter sp.
GGAATGGAATACCACTCATGGTGCATTTGGTGCAAGGCGAGATCTTCGTTACGAACCGGAGTAAAGGTCCCTGCGCCAACATGTAAAGTGATTGCAGCTTGGCCGACACCGCGCTCGCGTAAGTTATTTAAGATGAGCTCGTCAAAATGCAGACCTGCAGTTGGCGCAGCAACTGCCCCTGGATTTTTGGCCATGACCGTTTGATAGCGCTTGGCATCATCCTCGTTAGGGGCATGACTGATGTAGGGGGGCAGGGGGAGCTCTCCATAGGTCTCCAACACTGACATTGCATTTTCGGAAAAGGTAATTTCATAAAAATCATGACTGCCTCCAAGACCAGCTCGACCCAGAACAGTAACGGTGATGGGCGCATCATTGGATTGGGCGGTATTTAATCTGGAGCGTAGGATGATTTGACCCCCTGGCTTTGGAACCTTAGATGCCCTTATCTGGGCAAGCGCCTGATTTGGACCTGTGATTCGTTCAATTAAAAGCTCAACGTGCCCGCCTGTTTCTTTTTGACCAAATAGCCGCGCAGGGATGACCCGTGTATCGTTAAAGACTAAAAGATCCTGCTTACCAATTAGTTGCACAATATCGTTAAATGAACGATCTAAGCAGCGCAGTTTTTCATCGTCGGTTTGAGCTAGCTCTAATAGCCGACTGGCAGAGCGTTCGGCTAAAGGGTGCTGGGCGATGAGCTCAGCGGGAAGGTCGTAATTGAAGTCAGATAGTTGCATGGTATTACCATCGGTGTTGGGATTCTAACCATGAGCACAAAACCCTTGTCAAAATCAAGCAAAACACCGACTCGGATAGGGTCTCATGCCCTCCTTGCCAAGTTTGGGTTGGGGACTCCTGCCGCATTAGCCTTACACCTCCCCATGCGCTATGAGGATGAGACCCAGCTTTGGACAATTGCAGAAGCCTTGGCTCAGTCGGGCGAGGGCGCAGTGCAAACTCAAGGGGTGGTTACTCGTAGTCAAGTGCTATACCGACCCCGCCGACAGTTATTGGTCACGATTACAGACAACGGTGATGAACTTAATCTACGTTGGCTTCATTTTTATCCGAGTCAGCAAAAACAAATGGCCCTTGGAGTTCACTTACGAGTTCGTGGAGAGATTCGGGATGGCTATTTAGGTGCGGAGATGGTGCACCCAACAGTCCGAGCAGTTCCAGCTAATTCGCCCTTGCCCAAAAGCTTAACGCCAGTGTATTCAGTCACAGCAGGGATCAGTCAAGTAATGATTCGTAAGGCAGTCCTGGGGGCCTTAAATCATCCAAGCATGCAAATGGTTTTAGCTGAAATTATTCCTCCAGTCATTTTAGAAACTGCCGAGAAGGCAGCGATGCAATTTAGTTTGCGTGATGCAGTAATGTATTTACATCAACCTCCTGCTGATGCGAATACGAATGCCTTGATGGAGCGAACACATCCTGCTTGGCGTCGAGTACAGCTCGAAGAGTTACTTGCCCAACAACTATCACTCAAACAAGCTCACGAGCTCCGTAAAAGCCGGGCATCACCTCCCAAGATCGTGTCAAATGAATTAGCAAAAGCTATCCCCTCATTAGATGCAAAATCCCTTGCATCGCGATTATGCGAAGTCCTTTCCTTTGAATTAACTACAGCACAACAGAGAGTATGGACACAGATAGGTAAGGATTTGCAGGCAAGCTATCCCATGAATCGCTTATTGCAAGGTGATGTAGGAAGTGGCAAGACCATCGTCGCTGCTTTAGCCGCTGCACACATGGTGGAGCGTTCTTATCAGGTTGCCATTATGGCGCCCACCGAAATTTTGGCTGAGCAACACTACTTAAAGTTTAAGGAGTGGTTTGAGCCTTTGGGGGTCTCAGTTATCTGGTTGGCAGGAGGGATGAAGGCCAAGGAAAAGAAGCAAGCTCAGGAGTCCATTCAGTCTGGTCAGGCACAAATTGTGGTGGGCACGCATGCCTTGATTCAGGATGCGGTACATTTTGCTGCCTTAGGGTTGGCGGTGATTGATGAGCAACATCGTTTTGGAGTTCGGCAACGTCTAGAAATTTCACAGAGAATTGGCTCAGTCACTTATTACTGCCATCAACTCATGATGTCGGCCACACCAATACCCCGTACTTTGGCAATGACCTATTACGCTGATCTAGATGTATCTGTGATTGATGAACTTCCTCCAGGACGCCAACCAATCACTACCAAACTCGTAAAAGATGGTCGACGTCAGGAGCTCATTGCCGGGCTTGAGCAGTGGTTACAAAAAGGCTTACAGGCTTATTGGGTATGTCCTTTGATTGAGGAGTCTGAGGTATTGCAGCTTCAAACAGCGGTAGATAGTCATGCAGAGCTATCCAGTGTTCTAAGTCATTATCAGATTGGCTTGATTCATGGGCGCCTAAAGGCTGAGGAGAAGGCGGCCATCATGGCAGACTTTAAGTCTGGCAAAACTAAGATTTTGGTTTCGACCACAGTCATTGAGGTCGGGGTTGACGTACCCAATGCTGCTTTAATGGTCATTGAGCATGCAGAGCGCTTTGGCTATGCCCAAATCCATCAGTTACGCGGACGAGTGGGTAGGGGATCTGCGGAGTCAAGTTGTATCTTGATGTACTCAGAGCCTTTATCCTTGGCTGCCAAAGAACGCTTACAGACTCTACGCGAGGTATCCGATGGCTTTGTGATTGCAGAACGGGACTTAGCATTACGAGGTCCCGGTGAGCTCTTGGGCGCTAAGCAATCCGGCGATGCGATGCTGCGTTTTGTTGATCTGCAGCGGGACGCATGGTTAATCCAGATTGCTCAATGCCTAGCCGACCGATTATTAAAACAACACCCAGATTTAGTGAAGGCTCTTTTAGGCCGTTGGATCGGTGCACGCACAGAATTTCTAAAGGCTTGATAATCAATTTATGACCTTAACTGAACTTCGTTATATCGTGGCTGTTGCGCGGGAGCGCCATTTTGGGCGTGCTGCTGAGGCCTGTCACGTTTCTCAGCCTACCTTATCGGTTGCCATCAAAAAGTTGGAAGAAGAGCTGCAGACCCAAATTTTTGAACGCACTAGCTCGGATGTTGCTCTTACCACGCTAGGGGCAGTGATTATTCAGCAAGCCCAACGCGTACTAGAAGAGGCAAACGCACTTAAACATTTAGCAAAGCACGGACAAGACCCACTATCTGGGCCCTTGCGTTTAGGAGCCATCTATACCGTTGCCCCTTACTTATTGCCAAGCTTAGTTCGCGTTGCGCGTGATACTTTACCCAAAGCCCCCTTATTTTTAGAAGAGAACTTTACGGTTCGTTTAATCGAAATGCTACGCCAAGGTGAGCTGGATTGTGCAATCTTGGCCGATCCATTTCCGAGTGCTGGATTGGATTTTTTGGATCTCTACGAAGAGCCGTTTTTGGTCGCTATTCCAAAGGGCCATGAATGGTCAGACCGGCAAACAATTGGTCAAAAGGAACTCAAAGAGCAAAATACCTTATTGCTGGGAGCCGGTCATTGTTTTAGAGATCACGTCTTGGGAGTTTGCCCCGAGTTAAACCGTTTTGGTTCCGGCCTTACTTTAGGGGAGCATCGTAGTTTTGAAGGCTCTTCCTTAGAAACTATTCGTCAAATGGTAGCCGGTGGAATTGGCATTACTGTTTTGCCGCGTACCTCAGTAATCAATCCAAATGATCGCGATGGCTTAATTATTTATATCCCTTTTAATGATCCTGAGCCTACTCGACGCGTGAGTCTAGTGTGGCGTAAGGGCTACCCCCGAATAGAAGCCATGAAAGCTTTAGTGCGTACGATTCGGGCTTGTGATTTACCTGGAGCGAGGTTGCTCTGATCCCTAAGCGTTTGCAGTCCTACATTGCGCTGGTGCGCTTAGATAAGCCCATCGGTATTTTGTTATTGCTATGGCCTACGCTTTGGGGCCTATTC
>JBBAQJ010000095.1:0-3903 GCA_040400365.1 Polynucleobacter sp.
AATGGTTACGTTATCGGCACAACGGTAATTCTGGGTTTGGACAATTGCAAGGGGACCAGATTGCCGTGTATAGCGGCGATCTATTTCAAAACCCTCGTGCGACCGGCGAGTACCTTAAAGTCAAAGAGGTCCTCATTGATATTCCCTGTGTTCCTAATAAATTTTTAGCCCTTGTGGATAACTTTCATGCTCTAGTTACAAAGCTAGAACATACCGTTCCCGATGAGCCTCTTTACTTTCTCAAATCAAGCAATTCGTATCTTGCGGCGGGGCAAACGATACGGGTTCCCAGCTCGTACACTGGTAAGGTTATTTACGAAGGTGAACTGGGCATTGTGATTGGTGGGCGCTGTCATGGAGTGAGTGAGGCAGATGCCGCTAAACACATCTTTGGCTATACCTGCGTCAATGACGTCACTGCCGTTGAAATCCTAAACCGAAACCCAGGCTATGCTCAGTGGACCCGCTCGAAAAATTTCGATACCTTTGGGGTCTTTGGGCCAGTCATTAGCACTGATATTGATCCAATGAGTTTAAGTATTAAAACCATCCTCAACGATCAAGAGCGCCAAAACTACCCCATGAGCGATATTGTTTTCTCACCTGCCAAATTAGTCAGCCTGATTTCTCAAGACATGACATTAGACGCCGGAGACATTATTGCCTGTGGAACCTCTGTTGGAGTCGGCTCCATGAAACCAGGCAGTAACGTCAGTATCGTCATTGATGGTGTTGGACGCCTGGATAACCCCTTTGAATAAAATCCTCATTTAGTAACCTGCGGCGACTGGGAGCACAAGACTGCCTTTGGCATCTTGCACGTTTTGATCTAAATATTTCGTTAATGCATAAACCGTATTTAGACAAGGCGTAGGCGTCTCAGTAATTTCTCCTAATTCAATCACGGATCCTAGAAGCGCATCAATTTCCAAGGAACGGCCTGCCTCTAAATCCTGCAACATAGAAGTCTTATGTTTGCCAACTTTCTCTGCTCCTGCAATGCGGCGTTCAATATCCACTCGGAATGTAACGCCTAATTTTTCTGCGATTGTCTGAGCTTCAGCCATCATATTGCGAGCTAATTCTTTTGTTAAGGGATAACGACAAATCCCCTCAAGGGTGCCGTGCGTTAGAGCGCTAATTGGATTAAATGTCAGATTGCCCCAAAGCTTTAACCAAATTTCTGCGCGGATGTCGTCCAAGATTGGAGACTTAAATCCAGCTGCGCCCATCACATCAGAAATCTTCTGAATCCGCTCGCTGCTCTTACCATCGAGCTCGCCTAAGGGAAAGCGTACGCCTTCGACGTGACGAATAACGCCAGGGCCCTGGGTGATCGTTGCTGGATAGACAACACAACCAATGATATTGTCAGGGCTAATTGCACGCATTATTACGCCACCTGGATCGACTGTATCGACTGCATGATCCTTGTATTTACTATTTAGTTTTTGGAAATACCACCAAGGAATACCATTTTGCATAGGGATCAAAATCGTTTCGGGACTTAAGACCGATACAAGATCATCAATGACCGGCTCCACTTGGTGTGCTTTGACTGCCAGAATGATGACGTCCTGCTTAGGCAAACCACGGAGATTCTCAACCGCCTTTACCTTGGCAATAATTGGCTCCGGATGCTCATCGCTGATAAGCGCCAAGCCCCTTTCTTCAATAGCTCGTAAGGTAGCGCCGCGAGCCATGACTGTCACTTCGTTGCCAGAGTTTGCCAAAAGTACTGCCAAATACCCCCCGATTGCACCGCCGCCGCCAATAATACAAATCTTCATAAACAACCCTCGCTATATAGAAACCTTTATTTCTGACAATAGTACGATATTTTCTGAGGGTATTCGCTTTTTGGGCTTCCATGTTGGGGCGCGTCAAACCCAGCAAGTAATCCCCTCCTATAATCAGGGATAGTTAGATTCTGGCCCATATGGTTGGTATGCCTATCCCTAAAAACTTGATTAGTAATAGCAAAAGGAGCTTGCGATGCTTCTCTGGTTAGTTATTGCCTACTTGCTTGTCTCGATAGGCATTGGTCTTTATGGTGCTACCAAGGTTCATAGTGCCAAGGACTACATTACTGCGGGGCGCAATCTTCCCATCGCTTTTATCTTGGCAATGGTCTTTGCAACCTGGTTTGGCGCTGAAACTGTTCTTGGCATTTCAGCAACTTTTCTGGAAGAAGGCTTTCGGGGTCTAATCTCAGACCCCTTAGGATCATCGCTTTGTTTAATTCTCTTCGGGCTTATTTTTGCCCGCCCGCTCTACCGAATGAACCTCATCACCCTAGGGGACTTCTTTCGAATTCGCTATAACCGACAGACCGAGTTATTACTATCGATCTGCATCATTGTTTCTTATCTAGGCTGGGTATCAGCTCAAATTACGGCTCTTGGACTTACCTTTAATGTTCTCTCCAATGATTTAATCTCAAGCAAAGAAGGCATGCTGATTGGCGCGGGGATTGTTTTGATCTACACCTTATTTGGCGGCATGTGGTCAGTAGCCCTCACCACCCTAGTCCAGATGATTGTGATTGTGATCGGACTTTTATTGGTTGCCAGTAATGCTGCTGAACAGGCTGGCGGAGTTGCTTCGGTGATCTCAAAAGCCAGCGCTGAGGGCAAATTTGATTTCCTTCCAAGTCTAGACCTGCTAGATATGCTTAGCTGGACAGCAGCCTTACTCACGATGGCATTAGGCTCTATTCCGCAACAGGATGTCTTTCAAAGAGTCAATGCTGCTAAGAATGAAGCAGTGGCAGTTTGGGGAACCATATTGGGCGGTTGCGCCTACTTCTTTTTTGCAGCAGTACCCCTCTTTTTGGCCTACTCAGCCAACATGATTGATCCTGCTATGGTTCAGAAATTTCTGGCTGCAGACTCCCAAATGATTTTACCCACCCTCATTCTGAATCACATGCCATTTTTCATCCAAGTGGTTTTCTTTGGAGCACTCATCTCGGTCATTATGAGTACTGCCTCAGGCACATTATTAGCGCCATCCGTTACCTTTACTGAAAATATTCTGAAAGGTTTCTCTCCTGGCATGTCTGATAAGCAGTTTTTATGGGCAACCCGCGTGACTGTTTTTATATTCACCGTCATTGTTACCTTTTACGCTATCGTGACCGATGCCCGAATTCATACAATGGTTGAGAATGCCTACCGGATTACCCTAGCAGGTGCTTTTGTCCCCTTGGTTGCGGGGCTTTTTTGGAAAAGAGCCAGCAATCTTGGTGCTTTACTAGCAATTTCTTTTGGCTTGGGTGTCTGGATCGTTCTAGAGATTACTGGGGTGGAGGAGCCAGTAGAGCCCCAACTGCTTGGGCTTGTTGCCAGCGCCATTGGAATGGTACTCGGTTCTTTGTTGTCTCCCAAAAATCCTCACGGTCAAGAGCATGGTTCGCCATAAGCAATATCGCTCAGCCCATATAAAAGACAGCTCACTGTAAAACAGTTTGACATAATGTCAGCATGCCCCGGAGTATTAACGACCCCTCCTCTTTTAATCAACTAGCGCACGACGAGCTATATCAACGCGCAATTCTTGAATCTGTTTCTAGAACCTTTGCACTCACTATTCCGCTATTACCCGCCAATTTAGAAAAGGTGGTTGGCAATACCTATCTCTTATGTCGCATCGTTGATACGATTGAGGATGCTGTTTGTATTGACCCAAAAACAAAGCAAGTGCTCTCTACTTTATTTGTCAAAACTGTACTTGATCCCAGTTATACAGAAGAATTTGTTAAAGAGTCTTTAATGGCCTTGCTTAACCATCCTAATCATGATGAAAAAGATCTGATTAAAAATATCCCAAGGGTTTTGCGTGTTCTACAAAGCTTTGATGAGAAGCAACGCCATGCAGTCGCTCAATGTGTACAAATCATGT
>JBBAQJ010000096.1:0-1975 GCA_040400365.1 Polynucleobacter sp.
CATTTGGAGGTGGCCTATTTGAACTAAGGCTTAAAGGTGCAGAGGGTATTGCGCGCGTTTTCTTTTGCTTAGTTGTAAAACAAAAAATTGTCATGCTCCATAGCTTTATAAAGAAAACTCAAAAGACCCCCGATAAAGAATTAAAGCTTGCTAAGCAACGCATGAAGGAGTTTAAGAAATGACAACCAAATCGACTAAAGCTCTGACCCACAAACAAATGGTCAACAAGATGCTTAAGAATTCAGCTGTAAAGACTGAACTCAATCGGCTCAATAGCGAAGAACTCTCAATGTTGGATGAAATCCTTGCTGCACGAAAAGAGGCTGGATTATCCCAAGCTCAGGTTGCCAAACGGATGGGAACCCAGGCGCCAGCCATTGCAAGACTAGAAAGTGCTTTAGCCTCTGGAAAACATTCCCCTAGCCTTAATACTCTTCGTAAATATGCGGCTGCCTTGGGAAAGAGAATTGAACTACATTTGGTTTGAGATAGGGATGATGAGTTCCCAAAAAAATATGCCCCGGCTAATCGGGGCATATTAATTTGAATGGCCAGCAAGGGCCAAATGAATTAGTAAAGCTTTTTAGGCAACATCTGGCTACGAATGCGCTTGTAATGGCGTTTTGCAGCGGCTGCTTTTTTGCGCTTGCGCTCGGCCGTGGGTTTCTCATAGAACTCACGTGCACGAAGATCGGTCAATAGACCATTCCTCTCGATGGTGCGCTTAAAGCGGCGCAATGCCACTTCAAATGGTTCGTTTTCGCGAAGGCGGACTGTGGTCATGCTGTTTTTACTCGCTTTTACTCTTTGATTGCTAGAAAATGATCAAAATTTACTAAAACACGGATTCTAGCACGACCCCGCCCCCAATGATAGTCCTCGGTATTGAGACCTCCTGCGACGAAACTGGCCTTGCTGTTTATGACACAGGGGCCTGGGAGGCTGGAAGACCCGCCTATCAAGGCATTTTGGGGGCCGCATTGCATTCCCAGATTGAGATGCATCAGGATTATGGTGGGGTAGTGCCTGAACTGGCCTCACGGGACCATATTCGGCGCTTAATTCCTTTATTAAACAAGGCGTTAAAAGAATCCTCCTGCACCATCGATAAGCTCGATGGGCTAGCCTATACCCAGGGACCAGGCCTTGCAGGCGCTCTGCTGGTGGGATCGGCCTTTACCAATGCTTTAGCAGTGGCAATCCAAAAACCCTTGATCGGGGTCCACCACCTCGAGGGTCATCTGCTTTCTCCATTATTGGCAAACGACCCATTAAAAAAACCAACTTTTCCGTTTATCGCCCTTTTAGTGTCGGGAGGGCATACCCAGCTCATGCATGTTCAACAGATTGGCGACTACCAACTCCTTGGGGAAACGGTTGATGATGCAGCCGGTGAAGCATTTGATAAGACTGCCAAATTATTGGGCCTCGACTATCCGGGCGGGGCAGCGCTCTCGAAATTGGCAGACTCTGGAAAAGCTGCTGGCTTTGATTTACCCAGACCGATGTTGCATTCCAAGGGTTTGGATTTTTCGTTTTCGGGACTCAAGACCGCAGTTTTGCATCAAGTTAAAAAGGCTCAATCAAATGATTGCTATAACGAGTCCTTTCGTGCCAACCTCGCCTGTGCATTTGTGGAAGCAGTGACCGATGTTCTGAGTCATAAGGCAATGGCCGCACTCGAGCAAATGGAGTGTCGTGATTTAGTGGTTGCTGGAGGTGTGGGTGCCAATACTCAGCTTCGCAAAAAACTCACTACGATGGCAACCGCGCGCGGGTACCAGGTTCACTATCCACCAATCGAGTTATGCACCGATAACGGAGTGATGATTGCGTTTGCAGGAGCACTTCGACTACTACAAAGTGGTTCAAACACGCATGGGGCGTTTGATATTAAGCCTCGTTGGGATCTAAGCTCTTTAAATACTCAGAGCAACTAGGGAAGACTAATGCGGGCAAACGCGCTGTGGTTATG
>JBBAQJ010000096.1:2075-3872 GCA_040400365.1 Polynucleobacter sp.
ACGATGGCCTTTAAATAAAGATCAGCCTCAATCGTTTGATCGGAACCTTCTTTTGCCTCAACTAAATACGTTACCTCGTAATCCATCCAACTCTCAACCGCGGAGATTGGGGCACTTTTTTTGACAAAGTGGGTGTATTGCATTTGAATACGACCTTCTTTGGCTTGCAACAGAGGCAGCATTTTTTTAGCCATTTCCACAATGACCAAACCATCATATTTGCCGTATTGATCTTGCAGTAACTGCACAAAGCGCGACATATGCGTACCCTTTTGATCGGCAGGCAATGCCACGTCCATCTCAAAACGAGCGACCGTTGGAAATGAACCGGAGCCGCTTTGAACCTGAATGGGGTGCTTGATACCCCGAATCCCAACGCGCTCAATCGCTAGTGATCGCGCATCGTCACTGCCTTGCACATCAGGCAATGATGTAGTGTTGAGAAAGCTGGTGTTGAGGTCATTCATATCATTATTTTCGCTCAAAATAATCCAACCGGTTCAATGAGCGCTTTTACAAGCGCATTATTTACCGACGGGGACCTGATCCGTTGGGGTCTTGAGGTTCAGTGGCGCAGCACCCAAATCCGGGAAACGCCCAAGAATCGATGCCTCGATTCCAGCGGCATCCAGTCCGCATTGCGCCATCAGCAAGTTGTAATCCCCGTGCTCAATGAAGGCGTCTGGCAGGCCCAAAGCCATTAGTGGTTTAGTAATTCCCAAGAGGTTCATGGCCTCCATACAGGCACTTCCCGCGCCACCTTGAACGCAACCATCCTCAACTGTTACAAAGTAATCATGATTGCGGGCTAGCGTCTGAATCAAGTCAATATCAAGGGGCTTCACAAAGCGCATATTCACCACCGTAGCATCGAGCTTCTGCGCAACATCAAGAGCTGGATATAGCAATGTTCCAAATGCAAGAATAGCTAGACGCTTACCGGTCGTTTGCGCCTCCCGCCGAATCTCACCGCGACCGAGTGGTAAGGTACGCAATTCTTTGGATGGTAGATTGCCAATACCGGCACCCCGTGGATAGCGAACCGCTGTGGGGTGATTTTGATGATATGCCGTTGTCAATAAATCACGGCACTCTGCCTCATCGGCTGGGGTCATGATTAGCATATTGGGAATGCAGCGCAAATAGGCAATGTCGTATGCCCCGGCGTGAGTTGCACCATCGGCACCCACTAATCCAGCACGATCAATCGCAAACACGATGGGTAAATCTTGCAAGGCGACATCATGAATCAATTGATCGTAGGCGCGCTGTAAGAAGGTGGAATAAATGGCAACGACTGGCTTCATGCCCTCGCAGGCCATGCCAGCTGCAAAGGTAACCGAGTGCTGCTCTGCAATCCCCACATCGTAGTAACGATCAGGAAAGCGTTTTTCAAACTCGACCAAGCCGGAGCCTTCACGCATTGCAGGGGTGATACCGACCAACTTTGGATCGGCTTGCGCCATATCGCATAACCACTCCCCAAATACCTGGGTAAATGTTTTTTTACCAGCGCCACTCGATTTAATGCCTTCCTGAGGATTAAATTTACCTGGACCGTGATACAAAATGGGATCTGCTTCAGCCAACATATAACCTTGGCCTTTGCGCGTAATGACGTGCAAGAACTGAGGGCCGTTACCTTCTTTGGCCAAGCGGCGCACGTTTTGCATCATCGGAATTAAGGTATCTAAATCATGCCCATCGATTGGGCCAAAGTACGTAAACCCGAACTCTTCAAAGATGGTCGATGGTGATACAAAGCCTTTGGCATGATCCTCTAGACGTTTAGCAAAC
>JBBAQJ010000097.1:0-3864 GCA_040400365.1 Polynucleobacter sp.
CGCTGACCTCTTGCATGCCATGCAAGCGCTCTCCCAGCTGAGCTATACCCCCTTATATTGGTGCACTTTCAAAACAATCCAAGATTTTAGCCTATTTTTGAGAGACGCTCGACGACTTCGTCTTGACCCATCACCGCAATCACTGCATCAAGCGCTGGTGTTTGAGTGGTGGCAAATAGCGCATAGCGAATGGGCATAGCCAAGGCTGGCATCTTGAGTTGAAACTGGGCAAGCGTTGCCTTTAATTGGGCAGCAACCTCTTCCTTGGTTTTGGGTTGAGTAGACACCAATCGCTCTCTAAAATCTGTGATCGCTGGAATCACAGTACTCGGGATATTTTGGGCAATTTGTTCGCTACTGAGATTGGGTCGGCCCTGATAGAAAAGCTTGGCACCTTCGACGATCTCTAGCAAGGTGTTCGCACGGTCCTTGAGTAAATTGACCACCGACTCAAAATCTGGACCCCGTGAGAGATCAATTCCCTGTTGATGAATAAACGGCATACATAACTGCGCAAGGCGTTTTGCCTCACCCTGCTGGATATAGTGGTGGTTGAGCCAGAGTAATTTCTCAGGATTATGTTGTGCGGGTGAGCGCCCCAAGTGCTCCAAATCAAACCATTTTACAAACTGCTCTTGCGTAAAGATTTCGGCATCACCGTGCGACCAACCTAAGCGAGCCAGATAGTTCAGGACGGCTTCAGGTAGATAGCCCATTTTTTGATAGTCGCGCACGCTCAGGGCACCATTGCGCTTACTCATCTTCTCACCACTTTCATCCAAGACCGTTGGTAAGTGCGCATAGACCGGCGGCGTGCCCCCAAGCGCCTTCATGATGTTAATTTGCCGTGGGGTATTGTTGACATGATCATCACCCCGAATCACATGGGTAATCTCCATATCCAGATCATCAACCACCACGCAGAAGTTATAGGTGGGAGTGCCGTCGGGGCGAGCGATGATGAGATCATCGAGCTCATCATTACTAATTTCAATCACCCCTTTAACCGCATCTTTCCAAGTGACCGAGCCGCCAATTGGGTTTTTGAAACGAATCACGGGCAAAGCGTCTTTGGGGGGTTCTGGCAATGTCTTGCCAGGTTCAGGGCGCCAAAATCCGTTATACCGCGGCTTTTCTTTATTGGCCATTTGCTGATCGCGTAAACGATTGAGCTCATCTTCACTCATATAGCAGTAATATGCCGATCCATCCGCCAGCATTTGCTTAAGGACCTCACGATAGCGATCCATGCGTTGCATTTGATAGACCGGGCCCTCATCGGGATCCAAGCCCAGCCAATGCATACCCTCTAGGATCACCTCAACGGCCTCCAACGAGGAACGCTCTTGATCGGTATCTTCAATCCGCAAGATGAAGTCCCCGCTCCTGCTTCTAGCAAAGGCCCAAGGGTACAAGGCGCTACGCAGATTACCTAAATGAATAAAGCCGGTTGGACTGGGGGCAAAACGGGTTCGAATACGCATGGGCAGTATTATCTCAGGTCAGAACTGCTTGGGATATTTTTGCGATGAATCAGCTTTTGGTCTTTGTGTGCGACGGCGCCCCCGTTCGAGGTGAGTTTGTTTCGATTAGCAGTGCGTGGCAAAACATCTTGGCCCTGCGCAATGATCCACCGGCAGTGCAAAAGGTGATGGGCGAGTTTATTGCAGCAGCAACACTCTTAACCGCTAGCATTAAGCTCGATGGCACTCTGATCATTCAGGCGCAGAGCAAGGGGCCGATTCAGCTCTTGGTGGTTGAATGCACATCACACCTTGAAATTCGGGCGAGTGTTTCTCTAAATCCTGATTTTGGTGAAATTCCTGATAATGCCACTCTCGCTGAATTACTCGACGCAGAAGGCTCTGGACGCTTGGCGATTACCCTCGATCCAGTTGATCGCAAGCCCTCCCAAACACCCTATCAAGGAATCGTGGCATTAAAGCGCCCCTCTAGAACTCACCCTGGTTTGGATGAGCCGATTGAAACGGTCAGTGAGGCCATCATGCAATACATGCAAAGCTCCGAACAAATTGATACGCGCATCTGGCTTGCCTCAAGCTCACAATCCTTAGGTGGATTTTTATTGCAGCGCATGCCCGATGCCGGCGGCGCTTCTCAATATGACCCCAAGATGATGGCCGAGGGTTGGGAGCGCATTCAGATGCTGGGCAATACGATTACCAATGAAGAGCTCTTAGAAGTTTCGCCTGAGACCTTATTGCGTCGCTTGTTTCTCGAGGAATCGGAGCGCTTTGGTGTGCGTAGCTTTCCAGTACGCCTCATTCGGTTTGCCTGCCGCTGCTCGCGTGAGCGGGTTGCGGATGTAATTCGGATGTTAGGTCAAGAAGAGGTCGATAGTATTTTGGCCGAACTCAGCGCTGTTGAGACCCGCTGTGACTTCTGTGGCATGCAATATCGTTTTGATGCGGTCGATTGCAAACAAGCCTTTGCTAGTGCAACGCTCAGCGATGCCGTGCGACCGGCCTCCAAAGGGCATTAGTTATTGCTTAGGTGTTGCAGGTACCGGGGTAGCATTGGGGCTTGGGGGCGCACCGTCTTTAGGGACGATCTGTACAAAATACTCGCCCTCTTTGAGCATCCCATGCTCTGATCGGGCCCGCTCCTCAATCGCGCGCGTACCCTCTTTGAGATCCTTCACATCGCCAGCCAGTTTATTGTTCCGAATTTCTAAGGCTTTATTTTTCTGAATCTGCGCATCGAGCTGGCGTTCTAACTCATAGGCCTTAAGCCATCCGCCCTGACCAAACCAGAGCGGATACTGAATCACGATCAGCAACCCTAACATCGAGTAGATAATCAGGCGCATTGCGCAAGCAGGCTTACTTTAGATTGTGCAAGTTGTAGAACGCGGCCTTACCGGGGTAGCTCGCCACATCGCCTAAATCCTCTTCAATCCGCAGGAGCTGGTTATACTTCGCGATCCGATCGGAGCGAGACAGGGAACCGGTTTTAATTTGACCAGCATTGGTACCCACTGCAATATCTGCAATCGTGCTGTCTTCGGTCTCACCAGAGCGATGGGAGATCACCGCAGTGTAATTAGCGCGTTTGGCCATCTCAATCGCCGCAAAGGTCTCGGTGAGTGTGCCGATTTGATTAATCTTGATCAGAATCGAGTTCGCAATCCCTTTATCGATCCCCTCTTTGAGGATACGAGTGTTGGTGACAAAGAGATCATCCCCAACCAATTGGATGGTTTGACCAAGCTTTTGAGTTAAGGTCGCCCAACCATCCCAATCGCTCTCGTGCATTCCGTCTTCAATCGACACGATCGGGAACTGATTGGCTAGGTTACCAAGGTAATCAGCAAACTCAGTAGAACTGAGTTGCAAGCCCTCGCCTGATAAATGGTACTTACCATCTTTGTAAAACTCACTCGCCGCACAATCTAAGGCCAACAACACATCATCACCGGCGTGATAGCCCGCTTTCTCAATCGCACTCAGAATCGTTTCTAAGCACTCTTGATTGCTCTTGAAGTTGGGCGCAAAGCCCCCCTCATCACCGACCGAGGTTGGCATATTTTTATCGTGTAATATTTTCTTGAGCGCATGGAAGACCTCGGCACCACAGCGCAGCGCCTCCCGAAAGCTGTCCACACCCACAGGCATGATCATGAACTCTTGAATATCCAAGCTATTGTTGGCGTGGGCACCACCATTGACGATGTTCATCATCGGTACTGGCAATTGCATGGCACCTGAGCCGCCAAAATAACGATAGAGTGGCAAGCCCGCCTCTTCCGCAGCAGCGCGTGCCACGGCCATTGATACCGCCAACGTAGCGTTTGCTCCAAGACCGGCTTTATTGTGGGTGCCATCAAGATCATTGAGGGTGCGA
>JBBAQJ010000098.1:0-3860 GCA_040400365.1 Polynucleobacter sp.
AGCTGTGAAATCGCTTCATCAGGATTGAGGGTTAATAAATGAAGTTGCGCGGGCTCAATATCATTGAGTTTTAGAATCGCCTGGGAGAGTAAATTGGTGCCACTCCCCTCATTACCAATCGATACTTTTTTTCCTTTGAGCTGATTCAATTGCTGCAAAGACCCACCATCTTTGGCAAATGCCTCGGGTCGATACCAAACCCATAGGGGTTCGTAGAAGAGTCCTGCCAATGCAGTGAGCTTTGGATACTGACTAGAGTCGCCTATCCCACTCTGAATAATCGCTAAATCGACACCCGATTTGGGATCAGCCATTAGAGCTAAGTTATCTGCACTGCCACCCGTATTCTGAATCCGTAAGGTGATCTTTTGTTTCGTAAGTTCCGCTTGAAGTTGCTTGGCAAATTGATGATAAAGTCCCTCCGGAAAACCAGTAACAATCGTCAATGTCTTGGGAGGCCCGGGTAATATCAGCCAGATCGTCAAAAAGATGCTGGCAATGATCGCGATAAATGCCGTCACCAAGTAGGCAGGTCGAGAGGCGATCTGATACAAAAGGTTCATGGCTTTATCATTCTATTTTTAACCATTATGCCCTGATTAAATCCATGCCAACGAACTCAAAACCTCTGCGTGTTGCTCTTGTTACCGGTGCTGGAACCGGTATTGGTAAGGCTGCTGCCAAAGCTCTACTATCCGATGGATTTTCGGTGGTGCTGACCGGACGAAATGTAGAGCGTTTGCAACAAGCGATCAACGACATTGGTGGGAATGAAAATAATTGTTTAGCAGTCGCCTGCGATGTGGGCAAGCCCGACGAGGTCAAGACTTTGTTCGCAACACTCAAAGCCAAGTTTGGTCGCATTGATGTGTTATTTAACAATGCAGGAATGGGTGCACCCGCTATTCCCATGGATGAACTTAGTTATGAGCAGTGGATGAATGTCGTCAACAGCAATCTGTGTGGCGCCTTCTTATGCGCCCAAGAGGCTATGCGGATGATGAAAGCCCAGTCACCTCAGGGCGGTCGCATCATTAATAACGGTTCGATCTCAGCCCATGCTCCACGACCCAATACTGCCCCTTATACCGCGACCAAACATGCGATTACTGGCCTGACCAAATCCATCGCCCTCGATGGCAGGCCGTTTAATATTAACTGCGGTCAAATTGACATTGGTAATGCGGCGACTGAAATGACCGAGCGTATGGCGAATGGCATTATGCAGGCCGACGGCTCGATCAAAGTCGAGCCGCGGATGGATGTTGATCATGTTGGGCAGGCTGTTTTACAGATGGCTAAACTGCCGCCCGAAAGCAATATCTTGTTCATGACCATCATGGCCAGCAAGATGCCATTTGTTGGTCGCGGTTAGCCGTCTAGCGATAGCCTGCTTGATCCAGAATACGCTGCGCTGCTACTTGATTGCGGCCAATGGCGGCAATCGACACCTTTTCAACCTGATAGGGTCCCAAGGCCTTTAGGGCTGGATTATCAACCTTCACGCCAGCAACTGCCGGCCATTCATTATTCCCATCGGCCAAATAGATCTGCGCCGCGTCGCTCGCCAAGTACTCCAAAAACTTCACAGCGGCTTGCGGATTAGGTGCATTCTTTGCCACCCCTCCCCCAGAAATATTGATGTGCACACCACCAGCATTTTGATTAGGCCAAATATGACCCACTTTAGCAACTACCGCAATATCTTCAGGCTTAGTCGAGCGCATTAAACGGGCCAAGTAGTAGGAATTCGTCAAAGCAACACCGCACTCACCTGATGCGACAGCACGGATTTGATCGGTATCGCCGCCTTTGGGTGCACGCGCCATATTGGCAACCATACCTTTAGCCCACTTCTCAGTAGCCGCAGTGCCATCACGCTCAATCAGAGCGCCCACCAATGACAACATATAGGGGTGTGAGCCCGAACGAGTGCATAACTTCCCTTTATTGATTGGATCAGCTAACTTTTCATAAGTGTTCACATCATCGGGTTTCATACGCTCTTTGTTGTACACAATAATGCGCGCCCGCGTTGAAAATCCAAACCAGGTAGTTCCATCTGCATCGGCTTTAGCGCGCAGATTAACTGGTATGCGCTGATCCAATACCTTGGACTGTATCGGCTTAAACATGCCATTGACCTGAGCACGCCACAGCCGTGCTGCGTCGACCAACAAGATCACATCGGCTGGGCTTTTGGAACCCTCGCTATTTAAGCGTTCAAGCAAAGCGTTGTCATCCGCCTCAATCCGGTTAATCTTGATGCCAGTACTTTTTGTGAAGTTGGCATAGAGCGATTCATCAGTTTGATAATGACGCGCGGAGTACAAATTAAGAACTGTATTAGGCTCAGCCGCATGGCTAAGCGGTGCACTCATCGCAAAGCCCAATCCAAGTATGAGAGAAACTTTCTTTATTGCAGGTATAAGACCTGAGTAAATTCCTTGCATGTCAAACCATTCCTATCAGCAATTACAAAGATTACATTGTAATACGAATGAGAATGATTATCAATCATATTGGTACTTATGTGGTTTTTAACGTTTCTGAGCGATGGCCCTTGATAACAAGATCACCGGCAAAAGCCCTACTAAAACAATGCTTAAGGCAGGTAAAGCTAATTCGGCTAGACGCTCATCGGCTGCTAATTGATAGGTGGCAACTGCCAAGGTATCTAAGTTAAATGGTCGCAATAGTAAGGTGGCTGGCAGCTCTTTCATGACATCCACAAACACAAATAACAGGGCTGTTAGAACACTACGTCTTAGTAATGGCAGATGAATCCGCCAAATCATCTCCAGCGGCTTGGCACCCAAGAGTGCAGCGGTGCCATCCATCGCTGGCGTAATACGGGTTAAGCCGGTCTCAATGCTTTGCAAGCCTGCCGATAAAAAACGGATGAGATAGGCGTAGACCAGGATCCCAACGCTTACCGACATGAGCCAAGCAATATCCAACAAACCCAATAGAGACAAAATACCAACGCCCAAAACGGCTCCAGGCAAAGCATAGCCAACCGTGAGTAAGCGATTGACCCCTTGCAACGTTTTACTTTGGGTGAGGCGTGCCGCATACGCCAAAAAGAGTGCGCAGAGTACAGCCAATATCGCAGTGAACGCGGATAAGCTCAAGGAATTTTTTAACCACCCCCAATAGCGCGGATCAGTCGCAAGCCCCTGCTCGCTTAGAAGATCAAATAAAACGGCCATTGGCAAAACAAATGCAAAAAATAGGGTTAAGGCGCAGAATAAAAATGCGTAGAGCGCATGCGAACCGACTAAGCGCTTTGGGATTGCAGGGCGGGAATTAGTGTTGGCGAGGGCATAACGTTGCCTAGCTCGATTGTGACGCTCCCAATAAAAAACAATTAAGACAAAACTTAAGAGCATGAGGGATAAATGAACTGCAGCACTACGATCCCCAAACGATAACCAAGCCTTAAAAATGCCGGTCGCAAAGGTTTGCAAGCCAAAGTACGATACCGCGCCAAAGTCGGCTAGCACTTCCATGAGCGCCAGAGCAACACCAGTAAAGATTGCGGGCCTAGCCATGGGTAATACCAGTTTCATGAATGCTTCCACACTGGTATATCCCAAGGTCTCGGCAACCTCCATAAATCGTGCACTGCGATCTAAAAAAGAGGTGCGGGCCACTAAGTAAACGTAGGGATACAAACACATGGAGAAGGTCCACATCGCCCCACCCAAGGAGCGCGGATCGGGCAATGCCCAGGTCAGGCCTAAATCCTCACGCAACATGGTTTGCACAGGACCAGCATGCTGTAAGAAATCCACAAACAAGTAGGCCATCACATAGGCAGGAACGGCGAGTGGCAAGATCAAGGCCCATTCAAAGAT
>JBBAQJ010000099.1:0-3796 GCA_040400365.1 Polynucleobacter sp.
CGGAATTCGCTATCAAGTGTTAGGTATGGAGCATGTTCATGCTGTTCAGGATCAGCCGATTGTCATCCTCAGCAAACATCAATCTGCTTGGGAGACGATTGCTTATCTCAACCTGTTCCCCAAAGATCTTTGCTATGTCTTTAAGCGTGAGTTGTTATGGATCCCTTTTTTTGGTTGGGTCATGGGCTTACTCAATATGATTCACATCAATCGTTCCGCCAAAGAAAGCTCGGCAATCTCGGTGACCAATCAGGGCAAGGCTCGCCTCAAAGCTGGAAAGTGGATTATTTTGTTTCCAGAAGGGACGCGCACTCCGGTTGGATCACATAAACCCTATCGCAAGGGCGGCGCCCGACTTGCTGGCTTGACCCAGGCAACAGTCCTACCTGTTGCGCATAATGCCGGTCGTTATT
Organism: Polynucleobacter sp.; assembly: GCA_040400365.1. Lineage (GTDB taxonomy): Bacteria > Pseudomonadota > Gammaproteobacteria > Burkholderiales > Burkholderiaceae > Polynucleobacter. Next base: position 414 of record JBBAQJ010000099.1, read on the forward strand.
GGCCACGTAATAGTTTCTTGAAATACCCAGGGCTGATCACCGTGTCGATTGGTCCGGCAATCGCCTCTTCAGGAAAATCAGGTGATCAACTGCACACAGAAGTTGAGTCTTGGATTGAGGGTGAGATGCGTCGTATTGATCCTAAAGCCTACTAATAAGCTGGTTTCAAGCTTTTTATGACGTTTTAACTAAGATCTTGGCCCATTCAATATAACGCTCAACCGTAATCTCTTGCGCCCTTGCTTTTAACTCCTCTTCAGAAAGCATGAGTTCTGCTTGGAGTTCAAATAAATTACTACGTAACATCTTACGTCTTTGTGCAAAGGCCATTGCTACGAGTCTGCTTAACGAAGTCCACTCTTTCTCAGTTAGATCGAAATCACGGCGCGGGATCATACGCACTACTGCTGAGTTCACCTTGGGTTTGGGTTCAAAGGCCTCCGGTGGCACATCCATGATTTGTTCTACGTGGTAGCGCGCTTGCAACATGACCGATAAGCGACTGTATTCAGAGTTGCCTGCTGATGCTGTAATACGCTCGATTACCTCGGCTTGCAACATAAAAACCTGCTCATCGATCCAGGGTGCTGCTGAGATTAAATGAAAAAGTAGTGGTGAAGAAATGTTGTACGGGAGATTACCAATAATGCAACTTCGTTGTTTGGCTGCTTTACCCCGCAGAGCCCATGATTGAAAATCAAATTCAAGCGCATCACCCTCAATAATATTTAATCCGGTTAAACCCTGTTTTTGCTTTTGCTCCTGCCAATAGTGCACTAGGTCACGATCGATTTCGAGGACATCTAAATGGTTTACCTGAGTGAGTAAGGGCAATGTTAAGGCGCCCAAACCAGGGCCAATTTCTAAAAGATGCGTCAAGGGTTCCGGCGCCAGCGCTCGCACAATCCCTGAAATAACCCCCCCATCAATCAGAAAGTTTTGGCCAAATCGCTTACGAGCCTGATGCATTCAATCGCTTCTGTCTGATACTGAGCTCTTTAGCCATATTTAGTGCAGCTAACATGCTCTGCCAATCTGCTTGACCCTGTCCTGCAATATCCAGAGCGGTGCCATGGTCAACTGATGAACGAATATACGAGAGGCCTAAAGTAATGTTGACCCCCTCCGTAAAGGTTGCAAACTTAAAGGGGGCCAAGCCTTGATCGTGATACATCGCCAGAACGACATCTGCTGCTTGCAAACGAACTGGATTGAAAAGTGTATCGGCTGGATAAGGTCCGAATGCGTTGATCCCCTCGGCTTTAGCTGCCTTGATTACCGGCATCAATATCTCAATTTCTTCCGTCCCCAGTTGCCCGTCTTCACCAGCGTGGGGATTTAGGCCGGTGACCATAATGATGGGGTTAGCAATACCAAAGCGGGTCTGCAAATCGGCATGAATGATGCGTAAGGTTTGCAATAAAGATTGATATTGAATGGCTTGAGGAACATCTTGGATCGCTAAATGAGTTGTTGCCAATGCAACCCGTAATGGAAAAGCTTGATTGCTCCCACTTTTTGGATCTCGGATATGCCCGCAGAGCATCATCACCACCTGATCTTTGCTATCTAATTGGGCTAAGAACTCGGTATGGCCCCTAAACTTGATGGAGGGTGTATTTAATATACTTTTCTGCACAGGAGCGGTCACCAAAGCGTCATGTATACCCTTACGACAGGCAGAGCTGGCCTCTTGAATCACAGAAAGAACATACGGAGCATTTTCTGGATTTAGTTTGCCGATGATGTTTGGCTGAATAAGCGGGATATGAGCAATCTGAATTTGACTTGCCAGTCCTTGAGTCTGTAGTAGGCTACGATCACCATACAGAGTGATTTTGGCATCAGGATTATCACCAATAAATGCGTTAGCAGCTGCAATCGATACCTCTGGTCCAATACCAGCGGGCTCTCCTGAACTAATTGCTAATTTAACGGAACTGTTCATCCACGTTCAAAATCTTGACTGTTGCTGTATCGCGTAATTGCCTTAACCAGTCTTGATAGGTTTGCTCAAATTTTCTCTCTCGAATGGCTGCGCGCGCAAACTCCCGTTGCTTCTCAACGGTAAGCTGTGCATCACGTCGCTCCAGTACCTGAATTAAATGCCAGCCAAATTCAGTCTTTACTGGGTCACTAACTTCACCAATTTGTAAACGGTTCATGGCAATCTCGAATGGGGGCACAAGATCGCCAGGCCCCATCCAACCCAACACTCCGCCATTTTGTGCAGAGCCATCCTCTGAAAATTTCTTGGCCATGGACTCAAAATCTGCGGTCTTAGCACGAATCTGATCACGGTATCCCTGGAGGCGTCGCTCAACATCAGCATCCTGCAAACCTTGGCGTTGCCGAATCAATATATGTCGGGCTAGAGTTTGGGTAACAGTTAAATTTTGCGGAGTAGCATCAAGAGGGTTCGCATTACTAGCAGCGCGGGTTCCAGACCCAGCACTTCGTCGATCCATGACTTTAAGTACATGAAAGCCTGCTGGGCTTCGAACTACAGAAGAGGCAACTTGACCCGGGCCAAGATTACGAACGGACTCTATAAAAATTTGGGGTAGACGATCTTGCGTTCGGTAACCTAAATCTTGAAACTTGATCTTCGAATTCTCTTTATTAGCCTTTGCGCCTAATTGAATAAAATCAGCATCGCCACGAGCCTCTTTTAGGATTGATTCTGCTTTTTTTCTAGCATCTGCCTGAGCACTGGGTCCTGCACCCTCTTCTACTGGAATAAAAATTTGGGCAACTGCAATCTCTTCAGGGCCTGATGCCCGTGCGGTACTAGTATCAGCACCCCGCCGTTGCATTTGTTCAACGATGAAGTTATCGATCTCAGCATCTGAAATCTTAATTTGTGAATCAACTTCGCGTTCTCGTAAGCGCGATTTTAATACGTCCTCGCGAAGTAGTTCTCTATAGCGCTCAAAACTCATACCCGTTTTTATAATCGTGCCCCTAAACTCGGTCATGGTTAATTTATTCCGCATGGCAATATCTTCAATAATTTTATTGAGCTCTTTATTGGCAACTGCTAAGCCAGCCTGCTCTGCTTCCTGAATTTGTATTTTTTCTAAAATTAAGCTTTCGAGAACCTGTTTGCGTAACTCTTCACCTTCAGGCAGTTTCTTTCCGCCCGCCGGCCCCTGTTTTTGAAGGGATGCAATACGGTCATCCACTTCTTTGCGCGTTACTACTCCCGTATTGACAACCGCAACAACTCCATCGATATTTCTGATTTTGGTATTCGTGCTAGCTGGACTAGCTTGCGCATAAGAGTTACTGGCATGTATTGCAATTATCAACGCCAAACAACTGGATATGCCAATAAAGATCCGATAGAGTAATTGAATACTACGCAAGGCCATTATTGATAG
>JBBAQJ010000100.1:0-2530 GCA_040400365.1 Polynucleobacter sp.
AGATTAAGGTGAGTGGCTATCGCCTAGCCATTCTTCTAGGCAGCATTGCCGGTCCTATTTGTTATTTACTCGATCGCGATACAAGCCTACTCATCGCGGGACTGATTGGCGGTACATTGGCCTACTGGATTGATCGGCGTTGGATCAGGCGCTATGACCGAAAGGCGTCCTTATGAGTGTGACAGCATCTCTAGCCCAAAACCTCGATACCGCCTTTGCGATTCAACAGGGGTGGGTCGCATGGCTTGCTCTTTTGGCAGCGTCTCTTGGAACTTATGTCTGCCGCGCGGTCGGTGTAATGCTCTCGGGGCAAGTCAGTCAAGATAGCGAGTTCTTTCGCTGGCTCTCCGCAGTGACCTATGCGATGGTGGCAGCGCTTACGATTCGCTTGATATTCTTACCGATTGGCCTTTTAGCTACGGTGCCGCTCTATCTGCGTATTCTGGTATGCATCTTGGCGCTTGGCGTGATGCTCTCCAATCCCAATCGGCGTTTGGTACCGGCATTGCTCACTGGTACTTTATTGATGGTATCGATCGGGGTCATGCTTTAGGGGTATCACAATTAAATCTATAGAAATTTATTTATGGTAAAATTTCTTTAGAAAATTATGGCTACCCAACCAATTCATACCTCTTTAGACGCATCTGCCACACTTAGTAAAGCAGTTACTAGAACCGCTGAGCGACTTCATCTGTCAAAAACAGAGCTATCAAAGGTTTTGGGCTTGAGTCCACCAACGATTACCCGTTTATATAGTGGTCATTATGTTTTAGAAGAAAAACGAAAAGAATGGGAATTTGCTTTGCTATTGATTCGGGTATTTCGAAGCTTGGATTCCATTTTGGCCAATGATCTAGCAATTCAACAATGGCTTAATAGCAATAACCATGCATTGGGCGGTAAACCGATCGAACTTATTCAACAAACAGAAGGATTAGTACGTGTCATTCAATACTTGGACTCCTCACGCGGTATCGTCTAATCAGTCTGCTTGGAGCGGGACTGCTTGGAGAATGGTTGAAGCGCAGCATTACGCTTCAACTATGAAAATCGTTGACACGCGCGACGAGCAGGATCTTTTAGAGGGATTACTTGAGACGAGTAAACCTCTATTGTCAAATGAATTAAGCGGTTTACATTATTTGCTCGCTACACCGTTTCGTTATCACCCGCTCAAATATGGATCTCGATTTCGAGGGCCTACTGATCCTGGAGTTTTTTACTGTGCAGAGTCGGCACTAACAGCTGGTATTGAGCTTGGGTATTGGCGCTGGCGTTTTCTGAATGACTCCGAGGGCTTAGACGAGATTGAGCCCGTGACCCACAGCGCATTTTCGGTTGAGCTCAAGGCGTCGACCGTAGATCTTCGCAAGAAGCCATTTTTGGAAGACGAGTCTCAATGGCGCAATTCTCGGGATTACAGCGCAACCCAAGATTTTGCAAACAGCGCAAGAAAAACAGAGGTTGGGGTCATTTTGTATCAATCCGTTCGAAATCCTGAGCCAAGTTGGTGTGCCGCAGTATTGCGACCTAATGCATTTGCAAAAACAAAGCCAGCGGGACAAATGCAAACTTGGCTCTTGAAAGTCAATCAATCGCATCTCATCTTGCGATCGGACACTGAGTCAGCCCAGGTATCGACTGAGAATTGGTAAGTGATCAGGAGTTCTATGTCATGAGATATCCAATTGCCATTGAGATGGGTAGCCCAAAAAAATCGTGGGGCGTTGTGGTACCCGATCTACCGGGTTGCTTTTCTGCTGCTGATTCTGGAATTGATGAGGCAATCGAGAATGCAAAAGAAGCGATTGAGCTATGGATTGAAGTCGCGCTTGAGAAGGGAATGGAAGTTCCAAAACCAAGCCTAATTACTGATCTTCAGAAAAAAAAGGAATTTAAGGGGTGGATATGGGCGGTTGCTGAGATCGATCCTGCCTTACTATCCGATGAGATTGAACGCATTAACATTACCTTACCTAAGAGAGTGCTTAGCCGATTAGATGCAAAAGCTAAGAAAGCGGGCGAGACTCGCTCAGGATTTATTGCGCACTTAGCCTTGTGCGCATGAGTTTTAGCTAGCATGAACTAGTTTTTAGCTTGCTAGATGATTCTCTAGAACCTTCGCAATATGCACTGCCTCGCGACTTGCCCCATCGGCGATTTGGTGACGACAGCTGGTGCCATCAGCGACCACGATCGCATTGGGCTCCTTGCGAATGCGCGGTAACAAACTGAGTTCCGCCATTTGTTTGGAGGCCTCAATGTGCTCGACTTCGTACCCAAAGCTACCCGCCATGCCGCAGCACGACGACTCAATCAGTTGGGGGTTGGCATTCGGAATCAGTTTCAATAATTCAAGGGCGGGGCTCACGGCTGCAAAGGCCTTTTGATGGCAATGGCCGTGGACCAATATAGGCTGAGCGGACTCCTTGAAGTTGGGCACAAACCGATTTGCTTTGTGTTCACTGGCTAAAAACTCTTCGAGGAGTTGGGCGTGCTTACTCACGACTTGCGCAGCTTCACCTAG
>JBBAQJ010000100.1:2630-3787 GCA_040400365.1 Polynucleobacter sp.
GACTTTTGCAAGAGGGCGAGCGCCGCTTGCAAGTTCTCGTTCTCAAAATAGGCGTTAAAGGTGTCGGCAAAGAGCACGACGCGTTTGTCGTGCTTAGCGAGTTCCTCAGGCGTCACAAATGGCAGGGGTGCTTGATTCCAAAAATGCTTGCTTTTCCACACCGGTAAGGAGCGCTGGGCGCTAATTCCGGTAAACCACTCTTGGATCTTGGCTAAGAGTGGGATATGGTTACGCAAATTCATGAGCGCGGGCAAACCAGGAATACGCGCAATCATGGGGGCATAGTTGGGTAGGTGGGACACTAAGCGATCACGCAGCGTATGACCAAAGCGCTCTTTGTATTGCGCTAAATACTCAATCTTCATTTTGGCCATATCCACACCCGTGGGACATTCGCGTTTGCAGCCTTTGCAACTCACGCACAAATCCATTACTTCTTTCACTGCTTGGGTGGCAAGCGGTAAATGGGCAGGAGGTGCATCACTCGTATTTGTAATTTGCCCTGAGATCGCTAGACGCAAGGTGTTGGCACGACCGCGGGTGAGATCTTTTTCATTGCGCGTAATGCGATAACTCGGGCACATCACATCCGCGTCAAACTTGCGGCAATGCCCATTGTTATTGCACATCTCGATCGCTTTGGCGAGACCCTGCGCCGGATCGCCACCGGTGCCCGCCGCGGTGACGGCTTCGGTCACGGGATTGTTTTGCACATTCCAGGCGGACCAATCGAGCTTTGGTTGAACAGTAATGACCTGATAGGAAGGCGGATAGCGAAAGTAGGCGCTGTCATCCATTTTGGGAGGATTGACGATCTTGCCGGGATTGAGAAGCCCCTGGGGATCAAACTGCGTTTTGATTTTGGCAAGTGCCTCGGTAATCTTCGGACCAAATTGCCAGCTAATCCACTCTCCCCGGCACAGACCATCGCCATGCTCGCCACTAAAGGCACCTTTGTATTTGCGAACGAGCTCAGCCGCTTCTTCTGCAATCGCGCGCATCTTCAGAGCCCCATCGCGGCGCATATCCAGAATCGGGCGTACGTGTAAAGTGCCGACTGAAGCGTGGGCATACCAGGTGCCGCGCGAGCCATACTTACTAAAGACCTCGGTCAAGGCTTGGGTATAGTCGGCTAGGTGCTCCAGTGGCACAGCACA
>JBBAQJ010000101.1:0-3709 GCA_040400365.1 Polynucleobacter sp.
GAGACTCGTTCCAATACTCAAACTGCAGTTTCTGATTTTGCGTGATGGCACTGTTGATTTGGTTAGTGACATCGTCAGGTTCAGACGTGGGAATTACCGCAACCCCAGGGGCGGTTTTTAGCAGGTTTAAAAATTTTGCCTTCAAGCTCTGCAGTGCTGCCGTATCAAATTTCGGATCCAATCCTTGGTTTAATTCCAAAACCTCAATCCCGAGTAAAACGCAGGCAGCTTCAATCTGATCAAACTGAAATGGCCGATCCAGACCCAAAGTGTCGATTACCTTTATTTTTTCACCGTCAATATGTATGTCTAATAGTTCCCCCGGGAGTGTGCCAGGGCCGGTAACGCTGGCAAGCAGCACGTACTGAACTACTTGTTCCTCAGACCAGCCGAAGTGGTTAGCGACTTCAGCGATGGTCGAACCAGAGCGTTCTTTAATCCAGGGTACAAAGTTCAATAAGTCTTCGTAGACACTCATACTTTTTCACCTAGAACCAAAGAGGCAACTCGATTTCGAATATCGCTAGGGGCGAGAACAACAACTCCCGGAGCTGCTGCAGCTAGCAGCGGAATCTCTAAATTCAAATTTTCCAGTTCGACTTCAAAAACCCCATTTTGCATCAACAAAGCAGAGTGGTCGGCGGCAATTTGTCTCCACCGCCAGCCGTTTCCTTCTGACATCTGAAGTTGCACGGTGGATTTCGACTGCGCAAAGTGGGGTTTGAATAACGAATCAAAGTTTAAATCGGCGGGTAACTCGTAGCTGTTTGCGGTACCAGTCAGTTTCACCTCTGATGTGATTCGATTCAAATTGAAAACTCGATCTGCGGAGCGTTCTAAATCAAAACCGTAAACGAACCATTGACCGCCTCGCAAAAGCACACCCCAGGCCTGCAACCGTCGCGAACTCGGTACCGCCTCATTTGGCTTGATGTATTCAAAAGTTACGACTTTGCGCAAGGAAATAGCTTGAAGCAAGGCAGGCAAATGTTGATTTCCGGTTAATTCCAGAATCGGTAACTCGGCAGTGAGATTGTGGCCGAGCCCTTCTAACTTCAACTGCGCCTGAATCGCCTCTGAGCGATGAACCGTTCGTTTCCAGCCTTGCAGCACCGTGCTGAGAATCGAGACTTCAGCTGCAGTCAATTCCAAATCTGGAAGCAAGGCATCTTCATCATTGATTCGATAGCGAAATTCATCTTCGGTGTAGGCATCTGCTTGGTAGACATCAATCCCAATACCGGCTTTGAGTAATTCGGCTTTGTCCCGCTCAAACATCATTGAGGCGTTATCGAAACTCAAATCAGATTTGTACAAGCTAATCCGATTGAAAATTTCGGATTTCGTAAATCCGCGATTTGAACTGCGTAAAAGCAACACGAGATTGATGATCCGTTCGGATTTTTCATCCGTTAACGGCTCAACAAAATCGTATGGCTCAGTCATTAGCGAACCTGCAGCAAATCAATCACGAAAATAAGAGTTTGTCCCGCAAGGCGATGACCACCATTGCCGTAGGCAGTGTGTGGTGGGCAAATGAGCTCGCGACGACCGCCAACTTTCATACCAGGGATACCGTCTTTCCAGGCCTGGATCAGATTGTTGAGTGGGAATTCGATTGGTTCGCCCCGGTCCCAAGAAGCATCGAATTGTTCGCCAGTTTCGTAATTAACCCCAACATAGTGAACGGTTACAGTGCCTCCGGCGACCGCAGCTGGGCCTTCCCCAACCACAATGTCTCGAATAACTAGTTCGGCTGGTGCAGGTTCTGGATGAAATTCGATTTCTGGCTTCTGCATTTTTGATTCCTATCTTCGTTGAGGGGCTTATTCAAACTCAATTTTTGGTGGGAGGTACCCAATCCACGCCGTAAGCGCCGGGTGCTGGTTTTGAGCGCTTCATAAAAGGAGCAACGCCATCTGCTAACCGTCTAGTTGTCAAAAGGAAGCCCGTGTGTCCGACCATTCGATGCTCGGGACGTACAGAGAGGCCTTCAAGGTGCCAGCCCCTGACCAGAGTTTCAAAAGCGCGCGGTTCAGTCCAGCGCTGCTCCAGCCGCAAAAGTTCTACGGTCTTGGAGAGCTGCGTGGTGGTGGCTACATAGACAGTGAGCACTCCCCCGGGTTTCAGAAGTTCGAAAGCCTTATCAAGACACTCCCAAGGCGCCAGCATGTCGAGAATCATGCGATCAATTTGACCGACTAAGTCCGGCCGCTCGAGGGCTTGTAAATCCCCAACTTGAACGTCCCAATTAGCGGGAATTTCACCGAAAAAGGCTTCTATGTTTTTTTGTGCTGTTGCGGCGAAGTCTTCGCGGCGTTCAATCGATACTAAACGGCCAGCATCTCCAATAGCGCGCAGAAGATACGAGCTCAAACCACCGCTACCTACCCCAGCTTCTAAAACAGTGGCGCCAGGAAAAATATCGCCCTCTACCACAATCTGAGCACTATCCCGCGGGTAGATGACGGCAGCGCCTCGCGGCATCGCCAAAATGTGATCCAGCAGTAGCGGGCTGAGCAACAAATATTCGGTGCCGTTGGTACTAGCGATTTTGCTGCCTTCAGGGAGGCCAACTATTTCATCGTGGTTTAAAGCACCTTTGTGGGTATGGAAAACCTTCTCTGGGGTTAAAACGACCGTGTGTTTATTTCCTTTTGAATCAGAAAGTTGGACTCGATCACCGTACTGAAAAACCACTAAATTTCCTGATCCTCGGGGATGGCTACGCCATATATTTTCTCTAGTTCATCCAGCACTATGTATCCAGATGAGCTGCCGTTTGCTTGCAGAAGTTTATAGTCCTCGAGGCTGATTTCTTTGGAGATGTAGTCATGTGCGAAAACTCGACGAGTAACCTGCAGGATCGGGGTGTCTTGAAGTTGCGTACTTGATAAAGCTTTCCACGCGGCCTCGACTACCAGACCAAAAATTTCACCGTTTCGAGTAACAATCACGGCGCCGGCGTTCTTTTCTCGCAACCCAATCTCCACTTGGCCGCATGTGGCGGTATCTGGTAGTGCGACCGCACGCCGAACCTTTAACTTCCAATCGGTTTCAATAGCTGCCGTTGTGGCACTGTGCGTATGACCGCGTTTGATTAGTTGAATTTGGGTCCAAGCTTGGAACGCTAACCAGGTGCCAATAAACCAGGCTAAAAAGATGTCGAAAGTATCTGGTGAAAAACCTAAAACAGCACCTGCTGCATAGGGGAAGAAAATCCAAAGACCAGCAATCACAAGACCGCCGTAAGCCGCTGCTAATTGGCCCTTGTCTCGATTCTTAGTTCGGGCCCAAACCACGGCGCTTAGGGCCGCTCCACCATCGAGCGGTAAGCCCGGCAGCAAATTGAGTCCGCCACCAATTACTGCCGCCCACAAAGTCCAAGTGGCCAAACTCTGAATGATTGGATTTGAGACCGTGAAAAGAATCAGAAGCGCAAAAGCACCTGGTATCAAAGTGAATATCGGCCCCATCACTGCTACGAAGAATTGGTGTCGAGCTCGAGTAAATCGATTTCGAAAAGCAGTATGGCCACCGATGATGTGCAACACCACGTTTACCACTGGATATCCGTAATTTTTAGCCGCCACCACATGGCCAATTTCGTGTAACAAAATCACGAGGTAAAGAGCCAGCCCGTGAGCCAAAGCCAGTAAGAGCGTGAACCCGGAAGTCTGTGGCTGATTGAGCACGGAGGCTGCCGTTG
>JBBAQJ010000102.1:0-3697 GCA_040400365.1 Polynucleobacter sp.
GATGATTTGGAGTCGGGGGAGATTAAGGCTCCATCCGGATTTGTGCCATTCATTTCGCGTGTCCAGGCATCGGGTGTGATCGCCAATGTTTTGCAAGAGTGGTTGAGCAATATTTATATTGCCGATACCTTGGAGGATGCTTTACGGCGACGCACGCAGCTCGGCCGCGGCGCCGCTTTGGTCACCGCACAAGGACATTTGGTGACACGTGCTGGAGTCCAGTTGTATGCGCCAGATTCTGAGCAGGCGGGAATGTTGGCCCGTGCACAGGAGATGGCAAGCCTTGAGAAGCAACTTAAGGCACAGCAGTTAATTCAGAGTGAGTTACAAAGTGAGCTCGAGCAGGCCAATGCGAACTATCAGGCTGCACTTGCTGCTGCCGACCAATCCCGAGTTACGGCTGAACAAGCGGTTCAAGAAGCACACGCCTTTGAAGTTGAAAAAATGCAGCTGGTGCAAGCCAAAGAGCAGTACAGTACTCGCGCCGCACAAATCGATTCTGAGTTATCCGAAATTAATCAACAGCTAAAGAGTCTTTCAGAGGCGAAGACTCAAACTGAAGGGCAGCTTCGTGATGCGAACGCTCAAAAAGTGGATCTGGAATCTCAGCTTTCAACTGCCCAGAATGGTGTAGAGCAAGCCAGTACCGCGCGCGAGCAATTACGCCTTGCCTTGCGTCAAGCAGAAATGACCGCCCAAGAGGCTGCATTTAATAGCCGTTCCTTACAACAACGCATCAACGATCTGCAGCGCGATCAAAGTACCGCTAGAACCCAAATTATGGAGCTTCAAGACCGCTTTGATGCTAATCAAAATGAGTTAAAAACCTTAAGTGATGAGGCAGCACAAAATAAATTACAAAGCTTGTTGGTCACCCGCTCTGAACGCGAGGCTTCGTTAGCGAAGGCAAGAACAGAGCAAGAGGCGATGCAGCACCAGTTACGTCAGGCGGATGAAGCGCGTTTAATGCTTGAGCAAACCCTGCAGCCGATGCGCGACCGAGTAGTTGATCTACAGTTGCGAGAGCAGGCGGCTCGCTTAAGTTATGAGCAGTTCACAACTCTATTGAATGACGATGAGGCGGATTACCAAGCGCTTGCTGAGCGCTATACACCTGATCTGCGTGCAAGTAGTCTGCAAGGGGAGGTCACGCGTCTTAATAATGAGATTCAATCATTGGGACCGGTCAATATGGCTGCCCTTGACGAACTATCGAGTAGCCGTGAGCGCAAGTCATTCTTGGACGCACAATCCGCCGATTTAAATGAAGCCATCCAGACATTGACGGATGCGATTGCAAAGATTGATGCAGAGACGCGTGATCTATTACAAGGCACGTTTGATCAGGTAAATACCCATTTTGGGCGATTGTTCCCTGAGCTCTTTGGTGGTGGTCATGCGCAGTTAGTCATGACCGGTGAAGAGATCTTGGATGCGGGTGTTCAGGTGATGGCACAACCGCCTGGTAAGAAAAATAGCACGATTCATTTACTTTCTGGCGGAGAAAAGGCTCTGACAGCCATTGCCCTAGTCTTCTCTCTATTCTTACTTAATCCGGCGCCGTTCTGTTTGCTCGATGAGGTGGATGCACCACTTGATGATGCGAATACGATGCGATATTCTGATATGGTGGCAAGGATGTCGGATAAAACCCAATTTGTCTTTATTTCACACAATAAGATCACCATGGAAATTGCTAGCCAGTTAATTGGCGTCACGATGCAGGAACAAGGCGTATCACGGATTGTTGCTGTTGATATTGCGTCGGCTGTTTCGATGGTGGAGGCGGCTTAATGCCGCTTGACCAGTTCGCATCTCAATTGGGTTTGTCTGAGCTTCAACTGGCGCTTGCAGCAGTTGGGGTTCTTTTCTTAGTTTGGGTGGTAATCTATAACGTTCGTAATGCTCGAGCAAAATCCAAAGCAGGTGAAGAGCGTATTGAACCAAGTTCCAATGCCTCCATTGACGAGCCGAGCGAGTCCCCCTCTGTTTCTGTTGATACAGCAAACCAAGTTCCGACACCCCAAACGATTGATCCCCGGATCGATTGCGTGATCACTTTACGTTTCAACCAAGCCATTTCTGGAGTAGAGATCTTGGAGGCTCTCAAATCATGGAGCGATCTTCCAATTGCATGGATGGCCGATGGGCTTCATGCAACCGGCCCAAATGAGGGCGTTTGGGAGACCCTTGAGGCAGATCATTCGTATCTTGAGATTCAGCTTGCGGTTCAGCTTGCCAGTCGACGGGGCCCCATTGGGGTTCTTGAATTGTCGGACTTCTGTTCCCGTGTTCAGGCATTAGCGGAGTCTCTGGACGCCCAAATCGATATGCCGGCGGTGAATGCCATGCTTGAGAGCGCAAAAGAGTTAGATGCCCTCGCTGCGCAAAGCGATATTTTGTTAGGCATGAACATTGTGTTTGATCAGCAAACATGGTCTTGGCCCCATATTGAGTCCGCTCTTACCCAAAGAGGCTACCGTATGATTCCAGAGGGGCATGCCTTTGAATATGCAGTGGATGGCAAGCCGGTATTTCGGACGGGGGCGTTTAATCGGCAAGCGCCGATTGAACAAATCACCTTCTTATTAGAAGTACCTGTCGTTGCACAGCATTTGCGACCCTTTGAGCTCATGCTCAATGAGGCTGCCGATGTGGCGCAGGCCTTGCAAGGACGCTTGGTTGATGACAATGGGGTTCACTTGACCGAGAACTCGGTGTATGTGATTCGCCGGCAACTTGACTCTCTTTATGCTCAGCTTGACAAAGCAGGCATCCCAGCAGGGTCAAGTACAGCACTCCGTTTATTCTCTTAGGACTGGATCTTGAGTCAAGATAGATCCTCGGCCGCGGATCGTTATCATTATTTACAGCAAGAGCTTGCTCGTCTTGAGCATGCATATTATGTCTTAGACCAGCCCTTAGTTCCTGATGCTGAGTACGACCGTTTGTATCGCGAGTTATTAGATCTTGAGGTGCAGCACCCCGATTGGGTTACCCCCGACTCTTTATCCCAGCGGGTGGGAGGCGCTCCCCTTAAAGAATTTATGGAGATCAAGCATTCGGTCCCGATGCTCTCTTTAAACAATGCCTTTGAGGAGTCTGAACTCATTGGGTTTGATCGACGCTGTCGTGAGGGCTTAGGTTTAGATCGCGTGGAGTACGCATGTGAACTGAAGTTTGATGGCTTGGCAATCTCGTTGCGCTATGAGAACGGCGTTTTGGTCCAGGCAGCAACCCGCGGCGACGGGGCGAGTGGCGAGGATGTGACGAGTAATATCCGAACGATTCGGACAATCCCATTACGTTTACTGGGGCCTAATCTTCCAAAGGTGATCGAAGTTCGTGGCGAAGTATTTATGCATCGAACGGATTTTGAGAAGATGAACAAAATTGCTGCAGCAAATGGTGAAAAAGAGTTTGCAAATCCACGCAATGCTGCCGCTGGAAGCTTGCGCCAACTGGATTCAAAGATCACTGCAAAACGGCCCTTAAGCTTCTTTGCTTATGGTCTAGGTGCTTTAGAGCCAAGTCAATGGCTACCTTTAACCCATAGTGAGTTGCTCAATCAGTACGAAGCACTTGGTTTGCCTGTTTGCCGAGAGCGAAGGGTAGCGGATTCGCTCGAGGGCTTAATGACGTTCTACACCGAAATTGCTGCCAAGCGTCAACAGTTACCGTATGAGATTGATGGCGT
>JBBAQJ010000103.1:0-3669 GCA_040400365.1 Polynucleobacter sp.
TTGGGGCTCACGTCACAATGGGTTCGGGTTGCATAGTCGGCTCACATAGCGTTGTCGAAGGACATACCACCTTGGGTAAGGAGAATCGGATTGGCCATTTTGCTGCCATCGGTGGCGAACCCCAAGATATGAAGTACCGGGGTGAGCCTACTCAATTAATCATCGGCGATCGCAATACGATTCGTGAGTTCACGACGATTCATACAGGAACTTCTCAAGATAAGGGAATCACTAGGATCGGCAACGATAACTGGATCATGGCTTACGTCCACATTGCGCATGATTGTCAAATTGGCAATCACACCATTTTCTCGAGTAATGCACAAATTGCAGGCCATGTACAAGTCGGTGACTGGGCCATTATGGGCGGTATGTCGGGGGTTCATCAGTTTGTCCGGATTGGTGCTCATACGATGCTGGGTGGTGCATCTGCCTTGGTACAAGATATCCCACCCTTTGTAATGGCTGCTGGTGATAAAGCCCAGCCTCATGGCATTAATGTGGAAGGTTTAAAGCGTCGAGGCTATTCGCCAGAGTGTGTGTTGGAACTACGGGCTGCGTATAAAGTTCTCTATAAAGATGGCCTCAGTTTTGAGGAAGCGAAGCTTGCAATCCATGCGATGATTGCTAAGAGTGCAGATCAGCAGACCCAAGAGGCGCTCACGCAGTTTCATCAATTCCTAGCCGCATCAACGCGCGGCATTATTCGGTAGTTGGTCTTGCCTAATCTGGCTTGTGTTGCGGGAGAGCCATCGGGGGATCTAATCGCAGCCCCGGTCTTTAGTGCCCTCCAGCAGATACCATCGATGGCTGGGCTAGATGTGTATGGTATTGGTGGCAAAGCGATGCAGGCGGAGGGATTTCGGTCACTGTGGCCCATGGAGACCTTAAGTGTTCGAGGTTATGTTGAGGCCTTAAGACAGTTGCCGGCCATTTTACGTTTGCGCTCTGAGCTCATTGCGCAATTACTAGATTCTCAACGCCCCGATCTCTTTATGGGGATTGATGCCCCAGACTTTAATTTAGGCGTGGAGCTGCGTTTAAAAGAAGCAGGAATCCCCACGATTCATTTTGTTTCTCCCTCGATCTGGGCCTGGCGTGGCAGTCGTATTAAGAAAATAAAACGCGCGGTTGATCGAGTCTTATGCTTATTTCCGTTTGAGCCTGAGATCTATGAGAAAGCTGGTATTGCCGCAAGCTATGTAGGGCACCCGATGGCCAGTGAAATCCCAGAAATTGTCGATACCGCAGCTGCTAAGAAAAAAATGAATGGTGGGCTTGAGGGCCTTGTTATTGCAGTTTTACCGGGTAGTCGTTCATCCGAGATTGAGTTAATTGGTCCTGTTTTCTTCGAAACTATTGCCCTGATAGCAGGGCGTCTTGCGGGTCAGAAACTCCACTTTGTAGTACCAATCGCTACACCGCATTTGCGACCTGCAATTGAATCCCTTCGCACTAATCTATTGATCGATCATCCAGAAATTGATCTGATATTGTTGGATGGTCAAGCCGATCTTGCTTTGGCTGCAGCGGATGTCGTCCTCATTGCCAGTGGCACAGCAACTTTGCAAGCCGCTCTTTGGAAAAAGCCCATGGTGATTTCATATAAGGTACCTTGGTTAACCGCGCAGATCATGAAGCGACAAGGTTATTTACCATATGTGGGTCTACCTAATATCTTGAGTGGTGAGTTTGTTGTGCCCGAGCTCTTACAAGATGCGGCAAAGCCAGGGGCGCTAGCTGATGCGGTTTTGTCTTGGCTAGACCGACCGGCAGCAGTACAGACTCTGCAGACTCGATTTGAACAATTACATCTTCGTTTAAAAAGACCTACCGGTTTACTGGTTGCCCAAGTTATTGAGCAAACCCTAAGACGATCTGGGGTTGTTCAATGAGCATTCTGTGGATTTGCGGTGTTGATGAAGCTGGTAGAGGGCCTTTAGTGGGCTCTGTGGTTGCCGGAGCCGTAGTCTTGGATCCTAATCAGCCGATTACAGGCTTGCGAGATTCTAAAAAATTATCGCCAGCACGTCGTGAAGAGCTCTATATAGAAATTATGCAAAAAGCAAGAGCTTGGGGGGTTGGAGAAGCTACCCCTCGCGAGATTGATGAACTCAATATCTTGCAAGCTACTCTATTAGCCATGCGCCGAGCTGTCGAGGCTTTAGTGGAAGGTTTGGGTGAGTGGCCTAGTAAGGCATTAATTGATGGTAATCGTTGCCCAGTATTACCAATTGCTAGTGAGGCCATCATAAAAGGGGATGCAAAGGAGCCCGCAATCTCGGCAGCATCGATCATTGCCAAAGTAACGCGTGATCGGCAAATGCATGCTTTGCACTTGCGGTATCCCCAGTATGGATTTAATCAGCATATGGGTTATCCCACAGAGGTCCATATGCGGGCGCTTAAGCAGTATGGACCCTGTGTGGAGCATCGCCAGACTTTCTCACCCGTTCGGAATTTAATTAGTGGCTAAAGACGACATCATCTACTCGCGGGATAACGCTTTACTCAAGCGTATTCGACAATTGCAACTTTCTGGCAGTAAGGGGCAAAAGGCAAGAATAGAGCAACAACAGGCTGTTCTCGATGGCATCCATGTCATGCAAACATGGTTGGGCGACACCCGTCTTCATTCATTCATTACAAGCCCAAACGCTCAAACCCATCCAGAAATCGCAACTCTAATTGAGCGTCATCTTGAACAATGCCCCAATACGCAAATCCACTGGGTAGATGAGACCTTATGGAGTTCGATTAGTGAGCTGGAGAATGCTCCCCACATCATGGGCCTGATCAAGTTAGAGCAAGCCAAAGTAGGTCATCAGACAATTAAAGGGGATGTGTTGATTCTCGAGGCTATTCAAGATGCTGGTAACGTCGGCACGATCTTGCGTACTGCCTTAGCGACCCATTTCAGGCAAGTTATTTGCACAACGGGAACTGCTCATATTTGGTCACCTAAAGTACTCCGTGCTGCTATGGGCGCGCATCGGCATCTCTATTTTTATGAGGGCTGGAGCGCTAATGATGTGGCAAGTAATATCGAATCATCTTTGTTGGCTACCACCATGGATGCTAAAGACAATTTATATTCAATCAGTAAAACACTTAGTAAGCCAGTGGCCTGGATTTTTGGGAATGAAGGCCAAGGCGTCTCAAGTGATTTATTAGCACAAGCGCAGCAGGTTCGGATTCCGCAAAATTCGGAGATTGAGTCACTCAATGTAGCAACGGCTGCCGCAGTCTGTTTATATGAGACTCTGAGGGTGCGATCTAGCTAATTGGATTCCTTATCCTAGGATATTTTTATCGGAGCGGATTGCTTGCAAAATCGTGGTTGCAATCTCTTCAATCGATTTACTCGTAGTAGAGACCCATGGAATGGACTCGCGACGCATCATCGAAGTTGCTTCATTAATCTCATAACGGCAGTTCTCTAGTTTGGCGTAATTACTTCCTGGCCTACGCTCATTGCGTATCTCGCATAAACGATCTGCATCAATGGTGAGACCATAAATTTTTTGTTTATGGGGTAGCAAGTCTTTAGGGAGTTGTCCGCGTTCAAAATCTTCTGGTCTCAATGGGTAATTCCCCGCTTTCAAGCCGTACTGCATGGCTAGATACAAACTGGTTGGGGTTTTGCCGACGCGTGATACGCCCACTAAG
>JBBAQJ010000104.1:0-3655 GCA_040400365.1 Polynucleobacter sp.
TGAACAAGCCCCAATTGCCATTACCGCTTCCGCTTCGCCATGCACTAGAAATATTGGCTAATGAGCTAACCAATGAATAAACGGCATCGCCTCCACCAGAAGCATTACTCAGACTGACGGCAATGATTAAAGTGGCTTCCGTGGGCAAAGAGCCACCAATTGCGCCAAGGTTTAAAAAGTCATTGCTGCCATCGAAATTGATGCCAGGCTTTGCATAGACATCAGGATCTAAA
Organism: Polynucleobacter sp.; assembly: GCA_040400365.1. Lineage (GTDB taxonomy): Bacteria > Pseudomonadota > Gammaproteobacteria > Burkholderiales > Burkholderiaceae > Polynucleobacter. The sequence goes on from JBBAQJ010000104.1 coordinate 234, forward strand.
ACAGTAGGACGATACGCTGCCTCCGTTTGACTTGCATTGGCCCTCAGTAATACGTCATCCCATCGTCTTACACCAGCGCCATCGAGAGTAATGTCACTATATTCCGCATCAAGCCACAGCACGTTTGATTCAAGCGCCGTGGGAGGAGCCAAATACAATGGGGAGTAACGAACAGTGCCGCCACTATCAACAAGCCGAAGGTAGTTGCGATACTTGACAAAGTAATCAGACCAGTCTCGTGTTTCGCCTCGGAAGTTGAAGCCGCTAATGGTTAACGATGGAATGGAAACAGAACCAAGTAAATATTGCGCTCCGCCTCCATAGCCCCCTGAAATTGTTGGAGAGAAATAGCTAATAGTTGAAGCCGAAATAATATCAAAGGCAGCGTTGTAATATGCCCTGTCATTATTCAGTGTTGCGCCAGAAAGCGTACCGATACCAGAATCGCCATTTTTACTAATCTTGCCAAGCATGGCCGTCAAGCCAGAGCTTGCTCCAACAGTCAGGCCGCTAATTTGCGGCTCAAGAAAAGTTGTTAAATCCTTGCAGTTGAAATAGTCACCTTCCGTCACGCCAGCGGCGCTAGTGCCGACAAGCAAAGCAAGATCACGACGGTCAATACCAAGATTGTCCCAACAAGCATCTCTGTCCTCCACTTCAGCGAGACTGCGAGAAGCGCGAAAACCAAACTGTTGCGTCATGATTGTCCCGCCTTCAAATAGTAAATGTAGCTGCCATCTTCAATGGGAATGGCAAGCTCAGGGGATGCAACGGTGCCAGAACTGATGACGTTTTGCACTGTCCACCCGCTGGAAACAATGACGCGATCGAGAAAGATGGAAGTTGTCGCAACGGTTCCCGAAAAAGGAGAAGTCGCAAGCGCCTGCACTGCATTTCCATTGATCCTCAGGCTTTGAAAAGAAAGATTTCCGTTAAGAGAGTATGAGCCAGAAGAAGTGGGAGATGCTTTCAATAAGGCATTGTTTTGAAGGACAATGCCGGACGCAATTTGAGAAGCAATGGTATTAAGACGAGACTGGGCATTGCTCGTCAGTCCTCTCAGCAGCAACAAGTCACGAGCGCTGACTCTGCTAACACCATTCAGCGCAAGAATATCAGCTCCTGTAATTACAACGCCACTTGTCGTAACGCCGTTAATTGTATAACTAATGCCATTACCTAAATTATTCCAAGCTTCTTCTGCGCTAGCAACGTCAGCTAAGTTCTTGGAGCGAACAAGGCCCGCAAATGCCATTTACTGTTCCTCCCAAGTAATACTCGCGCTTGCCTCGCCAGAAGCAGTACGAGCACTTGCCACGACAAACAATGCTCCCGTACTTTCAATACTTCCTGGCTGACCAGTTATAAACATTTTATCTGGACCGAACAATGGGCTGAGGTCAAAGGAGCGACTTTCGCCACTTCCAATGAAATACGTGGCCACTCGCTGTCCGCCTCGCAGCGTTCGATAGCCTTGTCTATCAGCCAGCGCAGCACTAAGATGATCTGCCAGACTGTTTTCAAACTTATTGGCAACGTAGCTCGTGCCGCCAGCAGCAGTGGCATTTTCCGTCATGCCACTGACGAGAGGCCAAGAGGTTTGTGCCTGCGTAGTGCCACTGCCGGGGATGAGGCGCGTGGCAAGTGGCTGCTGAGCAATCACAACGTCAGACACAACGCTGCCGGGGTGAGCTTCCACCACTACTCGCAGGGGCCATGGAGAGCCGGAAATAGTAATGGAACGACCGCCTGCACTGATAGTAGTCAAACCAGACGATGGGAAAGTAATGGCAAAGTCCGTGGCTTGATTACAACCAATGGGGAACTGGCTCTCGCCAGTCACTTGACCAATGCGATTGAAGCTAAGCCCTGGATAAGTGGATGCAAACCAAAGAACAGTGTCAGTATCAGGAGAATATGCGATGCCAGAAGCTTGCGGGAACAAGCCAACTCTTGCATAGCCACTGGTGAATTGCCTAAAAATAGTGCCTTGAGTTACTCCGCTTTCAATGACGCCACTACTAACGGCGTAGTTGATCATGCGGCCAAGCGTAATGCTGGTGATGCCACCAGGCAGAGTCCTGTCAGTTGTAATTCTTGTTAGATCGTCCGAAATTGAAGCAACGTGCGTAGAAAGAATGCCAGCCCCTACGATTTTTGTTTTACGGCCCGTCCGATAGTCTGCGCTGCCGTTGATTTCGTTCCGAATGTCGGGGAAAAATTGCCCCGATGGAGTGGTAAGTGTATTGGCTCCGGTGCGAATAACAGTAATGCCAGAAGCGGTGGCAGAAGTTAAGCTCGTTCCATTTCCATAGAAATAGCTTTCACCTCCACAAACGCCATTTTCCTGGAATACTAAATCAAAGCGTGCATTGGCATCGGCATAAACGGAAAGATTCGTCGGAAAGACGGCCTTCCTATTTGTAATACCATTGATAGTGCTCTTGACTTGTAGACCAAGAATTGCGCGAGGTGTTGCGTCAATTACCTTGGGCGTATCAAGACCAGCAGCGCCAGTGGTAACAGTGCCCTCATCTCCGCCCTCAATGTAAACACTGCTTCCGTAAAGATTGATAAAAGCAGGCGTAACAGCGCCAGCCGTATTTTGTGCCTCGATGAAAAGCTTAAGAAATGGACTGCGCAGGCTTGGATAGATGAATTGATTTTCAGCAAGAATATAGTGCAGCGTCACCCACCGAGCTTCATCGTGATTGATGGGAACATAAGCCAAAAACTTGGCACCCACTGCTCCATACCAACTAAATTCAATCTTGAACATTGTCACGCGAGACAGGTCAAGATTCCAGCCAGTACTGCCCTCGTTCGGCTGAATTGGGTCGCCGTTCCAATCTTCCCTGGCAACTTTTGAAGTGCCAAGGTCAGGCGAAGTGCGCACAATGTACAAATCACTGCCTTTCTCTAGCTGAAAGAAATAACCGTCTCCCACACTATTTCGGCATCCCCATCGAACCACTTCTCCTTCATAGTCACTGCCAGTGGACATCCTTACGCCGAAGGTGAAGCCATTAACGCGCCCAGGTTGATAACGAAAAGAGCGCTTGCTCTCCCAGAACGTGCGCATTACGCCATCAGTTTTACCGCCAGGGAAGCGGCCCGTGTTGTCATCAACTAAATAAGTGAAACTAATTGGAGGAGGAAAGGCATAAGCTTGCACTGCGCTTTCTGCAGGAAGATGCCGCCAGTAATAGCCATAGTCATCGGCGAATGTCCACTCCGGGGGATCCTGGGCATATTGATAGCCTGCAGCATTTGGCCCCGCATAAAATTCCTTATCATTCACGCCATAAATATTTACGGCATCAAACAAGCCCAATGCTGTTTCACTGCGAGGAATTCCCAGCAGGCTCACTTCCACTTCACTTTGCGAAGTGTTAATAACATCCACGGGAATGTTGCTCTCG
>JBBAQJ010000105.1:0-3611 GCA_040400365.1 Polynucleobacter sp.
TGAATTTTGTTGCGATGGCCAAAAATATAAGGGGCCATCTTGGGGGACCAGAAGCGCGTTTGGTGGCCAAAATGGCACCCAGCTTCCAGCATTTCACGCATCGTCACTGACATTACAATCTCCTAAGGGTTGGTTCTAAGATCAAGTCCTGACTGCGCTCAAAAGCGCCACCCTGGATGGCTTGATCTGGGATTTCAGTCTCACCATGAGACCGATTCGTGAATTATACCTTAAATATCAATCCACTAGTGATTAAGCAATTGCTCGAAATCGACCAGATTCAGCCATAATACGCACTATGCACAGCATATTTACGGATGAAAAAGATCTTCAAGGCATGCGAGAAGCGGGCCGCCTTGCGAGCGAGGTTCTCGATTACATTGGCCCTTTTGTCAAACCCGGCGTGAGTACCGGAGAATTAGATCGTCTTTGCCATGCTTACATGCGGGATGTGCAAAAGACCATCCCCGCCCCATTAAATTATCAACCCCCAGGCTATCCCCCTTTTCCGGCATCGATCTGCACCTCAGTTAACGATGTGATTTGCCATGGCATTCCAGGTGACAAGGTACTTAAAAATGGGGATGTTGTTAATCTCGATATCACCGTTATTACCCAAGCTGGCTACTATGGCGACACCAGCCGGATGTTTACAGTCGGCGACATCTCGATCTTGGCCGCCAGACTGAACCAAATCACATTTGAATGCATGTGGCTTGGAATTGCCCAGGTAAAACCCGGAGCCCGTTTAGGAGATATTGGCTTTGCCATTCAGTCGCATGCCGAGCAGGCTGGCTACTCGGTGGTGCGCGAGTACTGCGGCCATGGCATTGGTAAAGTATTCCATCAAGATCCTCAAATTCTTCATTATGGAAAAGCGGGGATCGGGGAAGTATTAGAAGAAGGGATGACCTTCACGATTGAGCCAATGATTAATGCCGGCCGACGCGAGATCCGAACGATGCCCGATCAGTGGACGGTGAAAACAAAAGATCGCAGTCTCTCAGCCCAATGGGAACACACCGTTTTGGTCACTCACCATGGCGTTGAGGTCTTAACCTGGTCTGCAAACACACCCAAGGCTCCCGCTTGTGTTGGCAGCCTAAACTATCGACCCAGCGTAGTCGCTGCTTAGACTTCCCTCATCCTTAAAACGCGCTCATGAGTTCGGAATCCCATCCACTCAACGATGCACGAGGCTTAGCGTGTTCTGATTTTTTAGTTCATCAGAATGTTGGCAAGTTAATGCAACGTTTAACCCAGGCAACCGATCAGCAGTTGCTAGATTTATGGAATCGCTGCAATCTCAGCACAGATGCTGCCTTACTTGCCGTTGGTGGCTATGGACGCTCTGAATTATTTCCTCATTCCGATATTGATATCTTAATTTTGCTTGATGATGCGCGCAGCGCGGACCCCCAACTGCAGTCCAACCTCGAATCCTTTATTGCACTGTGTTGGGACTCCGGTCTGGAAATCGGCTCTGCGGTTCGCACACTGTCTGAATGTTTATCAGAAGCCCAACAAGACATTACAGTACGTACTTCGGTTTTAGAGGCACGCCTCTTGGGTGGTCATCGCGGCTTATTCAAATTATTCAAGCGCAGCCTTGATCAGGCTATGGATCCCAAAGCATTCTTTCAGGCGAAGTTACTGGAACAACAGCAGCGCCACTATAAGTTTCAGGAAACTCCCTATGCACTCGAGCCCAATTGCAAAGAAAGTCCAGGGGGGTTGCGTGATCTGCAAATCATCTTATGGGTCAGTAAAGCTGCTTCACTTGGTAATAGCTTTACCGATTTATTCAAAAAAGGTTTGATCACAGAGCGTGAGCTCAAAGAGCTAAATCGCAATCAGAGGTTGCTGCAAAACATTCGGGCGAATTTGCATTTGCTTGCTAAACGCCGTCAGGACGTTCTGGTGTTTGATCTTCAAGCTGGTCTAGCTAAGCAAATCGGGATTGATCAAGAATCTGGCCGACTTGCCAGCGAAGAGCTGATGCGACGTTATTACTGGGCTGCCAAGGCCGTAAGTCAACTCAATACGATTCTGCTTCAAAACATCGAAGCAATCTTATTTCCTAATGAATCTCGTGCAACCTATCCCATCCCAGGTCCTGATAACACGATGTTTATCGAGCGCCAAGGTTTATTAGATATTGTCGACCCCCAGCTGTACCAAAAGCACCCGGAGCAAATACTACGAACGTTTTTAGTATTTGCCCAAAACCCTGCGATCAACGGTCTATCAGCCAGCGTCTTTCGAGCGCTCTATAACGCACGTCAGCTCATGAATACCTCGTGGCGCAAAGACCCACGTAATCGTACTGTGTTTATGGAATTACTCAAACTACCAGATGGGGTAACCACTGCCTTCCGTCTCATGAACCAAACCAGTGTTCTGGGGCGTTACTTGCCCTCGTTCCGTCGTATCGTCGGTCAAATGCAGCATGATTTATTTCACGTGTACACCGTTGATCAACACATCCTGATGGTCTTGCGTAATGTGCGACGTTTCATGATTCTTGAGCATACACATGAGTTCCCATTCTGCAGTAACCTAATTGCAAGCTTTGATAAAAACTGGATTATTGTCTTAGCCGCCCTCTTCCATGACATTGCTAAGGGTCGGGGAGGTGATCACTCAGAATTGGGAAAACGCGATGCGCGAACTTTTGCTAAAGAGCATGGCTTAGCCCCTGATGAAACCGAGCTATTAGTTTGGTTGGTTGCCGAACATCTGACGATGAGTCAAATTGCTCAAAAGCAGGATATTACAGATCCTGCCGTCATTACTGCCTTTGCAAAACGCATGCGTGATGAGCGTCATTTAACCGCGCTCTATTTACTAACTGTTGCGGACATTCGGGGTACTAGCCCTAAAGTCTGGAATGCCTGGAAAGGCAAGTTACTGGAAGACCTCTATCGAGCAACCCTTCGGGTCCTAGGGGGCGCCAAACCCGATCCATCCTCCGAGTTGATTCAGCATAAAGAGGAAGCGCTAACCCAACTACGTCTGGCAGGAATTGACGACGATGCTCCACAAGCTTTGTGGCAGCAATTGGATGTGGCATTTTTCTTGCGCCAAGAGGCAAGCGATATTGCGTGGCTTACGCGACATCTCTATGCAAACGTTCATACAAATGAACCGATTGTCCGTGCCCGACTCTCTCAAGCGGGTGAAGGTTTACAAGTTGCGGTTTATGTCAAAGACCAATTGGATCTATTCGCCCGCATTTGCGCCTATTTTGAGCGCCATCATTTTTCTATTTGGGATGCACGGATTCATACAACAAAGCATGGCTATGCTTTAGATACCTTCCAAATATCTGGCAGTCATTTGGTTGATGAAGGTGGCAGCTATCGCGACTTGATTCAGTTGGTCGAATACGAACTCGCAGAGTCCATCAAAAAATCAGCGCCTCTACCAGAACCTAATATGGGACGACTATCCCGACAATCGAAGAGCTTTCCAATCCAAGCGCGGGTTAGTTTGCAGCCGGATGAGCGCAATCAGTACTTTGCCCTCACCCTCTCTGCGGCGGATCGCTCAGGACTTTTATACGCAGTCGCCAAAGCCCTTGCTAAGCACCAAATCTCGCTTCATACCGC
>JBBAQJ010000106.1:0-3579 GCA_040400365.1 Polynucleobacter sp.
CTCAAGAGCCAGCATCGTTACTCGTTAATTGGCAAAGATAACCGAGTGCTCGCCATCTCATCGGACCGCGATACACCCACGCGCTCACTGAGCAATGAAACCAGCCTGGACTTTGGTGCCCTAGGTCCAAACATCATGCTACGCGTAGATACCTACCCGCCACCGACCGACCTCACCTTTCGGATGCTCTTGGGAGTTGTGATTGGCTTGTCTGCTTTTGTGGTCTGGAGCTTATGGTCGGTTTTGAAACAAATGCAAGTGCGTCAACTCACCGAAGCCAACTTACGTACCGAGAGTAGCTTTCGTAGAGTACTGGAAGACTCCATGCCAGTTGGAATTCGGGCGCATGATATGGAGAAGCGCATTACCTATGTGAATCGCTCATTCTCAGAAATGACAGGCTGGGCTCAAGAGGAGTTGCTTGGATTAAAGCCACCTTTCCCATTTTGGCCGGCCGAGTTTCATGAAGAGTTAATGGAAAAAATGGCTGGCGCACTCGAAGGTAACGTTAAGAGCGGGATCGAAGGCACGATTCAGCGCAAGAATGGAACCCGGATTGCAACACGCACCTTTATCGCCCCATTAATTAATGACAAGGGCCAGCAAACCGGTTGGGTGACATCGGTGATTGATATCTCAGAACCGAAAAAGATCCGGGAAGAGCTATCCGCAACCCAAGAACGCTTTGTAACCGTCCTTGAGGGTTTGGATGCCGCGGTATCGGTAGTCTCCATCGAGACTGGGGAGCTTCTCTTTGCCAATCGCTATTACCGCGAGCGCTTTGGCGATACTGCCAAGGGGCATATAGATCTGACAGGTCATGAAATGGATCCATCCTCCATCTTCCATTTTGAAGGTGATAACGTCGATGCCTTGGCAGGCCTACCGGCCTCTGCCTTAAAACAATCCAATGAGATTGAGTCGGAGGAGATTCAATTGCGTGGCGATACGACGCATTGGTATGAAGTGCGACGCCGTTATATTTCGTGGGTGGATGGCCACCTTGCACAGTTACTCATTGCAACTGACATAACCTTACGCAAAAACACCGAAGAGCTCGCTAGGCAACAGGAGGAGCGGATGCAATTTACGAGCCGTCTTACCACGATGGGTGAGATGGCCTCCTCGCTCGCACACGAGCTCAACCAGCCGCTCTCTGCCATATCGAACTATTGCATGGGAATTGCCAAGCGACTGTCAAGCACCCAAAATCCGCTTTCCAATGAATTGGTTCCCGCACTAGAAAAAGCGAGTGACCAGGCTCACCGGGCAGGTACCATCATTTCGCGCATTCGTAGCTTTGTAAAGCGTAGTGAGCCCCAAAGTAAGTTATGCAACATTGGTGACATCATCGCTGACTCTGTTGGCCTGGTAGAGATTGAAGCGAATCGACATCGTCTCAAGATTATTTCTGAAATAGCCCCTGATATTCCTCAGGTGGAGCTTGACCCTGTTCTGATTCAGCAGGTCTTGGTCAACCTTCTGAAGAACTCATTAGATAGTCTGCGCGAGGTCTACCCGCTCTCTTCACGCTGGTCAGCCCCACCAGTGAAGATTAGTGCTGACCTGGAAACCAGCACCTTCCCCAGTATGTTGCGGATTCGGGTAACGGATGCCGGGGCTGGTATCGCCGAATCGGTTCTCAACCGCATGTTTGAACCTTTCTTTAGTACCAAATCCGACGGTATGGGCATGGGCCTGAATATTTGCCGATCCATCATCGAGTCCCACCATGGTAGGCTCTGGGCTAAAAACCATATGGATACCGAGCACACCCGCTTAGTTGGCTGCACCTTTACAATTCTGTTACCGTTGGAATCCAATCAAATAACAAAGACGTCAATAGGAAATAGCAATGAACATGAGCAATCCACCGAAAACAACCCAGGCTGAAGTCGTTTATGTGGTTGATGACGATGAGGCAGTGCGCGACTCCCTAACCTGGCTACTAGAGAGTAATGGCTATACCGTCCGTTGCCATGCCAGTGCAGAGCGCTTCTTGCAATCCCTCCAAAATACCGATAAGTCGACGATCTCGTGCCTAATTTTGGATGTGCGCATGCCCGGTATGTCGGGTCTAGAGCTCCAAGAGCGTCTCATCAGTGAGAACTTGCCAATGCCAATCTCGTTCATCACTGGTCACGGGGATGTCTCAATGGCGGTGTCTACTATGAAACGTGGTGCAGTTGACTTTATTGAAAAGCCCTTTAAAGAAAATGAACTGTGCGCATTAGTTGAACGGATGCTAACCAAGGCACGCGTTGATTTTGCACAAGCTGATCAACGCAAGAACACTCAGAGTCTCTTAAGTAAACTCACCGGTCGTGAGCGCCAAGTTTTGGAGCGCATTGTGGCAGGTCGTCTTAATAAACAAATCGCCGACGATCTCAGTATCTCGATTAAAACCGTTGAGGCCCACCGTGCCAACATCATGGAGAAGCTCAACGTTAATACGGTTGCTGACCTGCTGCGTCTGGCACTCTCTTAATATTTTGATTAAACGCGATGCCAGCCCAACTGATTGACGGCAATCTTCTCTCGAAAAAACTTCGGGCTGAAATTGCAACCCGCTCGGCCATTCTGACCGCCAAAGGTGTACGCCCCGGATTAGCTGTCATTGTGGTGGGAGATGACCCTGCAAGCCAAGTGTATGTGCGTAATAAAGTGAAAGCCTGTGAAGACGTGGGATTTCATTCAGTGTTGGAACGCTACCCCGCTGAGCTTGATGAAGCCCAACTCCTAGCCCGGATTGCGACTCTTAATGCTGATCCCAGCATCCATGGGATCTTGGTGCAATTACCCTTGCCTAAGCACATCGCCGCTGATCGCGTGTTAGAGGCCATTGCTTCTGAGAAAGATGTGGACGGCTTTCATGTAGCCAATGCTGGCGCCCTCATGGTCGGCGCCCCGCTCTTTAAGCCCTGTACGCCTTATGGCTGCATGAAGATGCTCGAGAGCATTGAGTACCCCCTACGTGGCGCTCGTGCGGTCGTGATTGGGGCATCCAATATTGTGGGTAAGCCTATGGCGATGCTTTTACTTCAAGCAGGAGCCACAGTCACAATTTGTAACAGCAAGACCAAAGATCTCACTGCGCACACTAAAGAGGCCGATATCCTGGTGGTTGCAACCGGTAAGCCCAAGATGATTACGGGCAATATGATTAAATCCGGTGCCGTAGTGATCGATGTGGGCATTAATCGTATGCCCGATGGCAAACTCTGTGGTGATGTAGATTTTGATACCGCTAAGTATGTGGCAGGTTGGATTACCCCTGTCCCAGGTGGCGTTGGCCCCATGACCATCACCATGCTCCTCATGAACACTCTAGAGGCGGTTGAGCGCAGTATGAAGCCGGTGAGTAAGCTTAGTTAATTGTTGTTGAGGGGAATACCAGTTTTTCTGCATTCGGGTAAGCTATCCCTATGAATGCTCCAATCAATCCCTCCTCCCTCGATTCCCAAAATCCCCTCTTATCCTTTGGTCGCGGCATTGCCCAATACGATGCCGTGCGTCCTCTGCAGATTGCTCCAGCCATTGAGTACTTGCTGGGAGTTTGCGAGACCGCTGTTGCTAAGG
>JBBAQJ010000107.1:0-3477 GCA_040400365.1 Polynucleobacter sp.
AGCAGATTCGCGCCACCTTGGATGCTGAAGGTCAACAGATCCGGACTGAGGCACAACAGTGGGCCAATCAGACCCGAGCGGCTGCTGAGGCAGAAATTGCGAAACTTAAATCCGAAGCGCAGCAATGGGCAGATGCAGTTCGAACTGCAGCTGAAAACCAGGCCGCTCGAGTGCGAGCCGATATCGCCGGATCTATTGCAGAAGCTCGGGAAACCCAAAAAGCGGTTGCGGATGCTCACGACAAGTTGATGAAGGCCGCTGAGAAGCAATACCGGCTAGCAGTAGCTTCGGTTGAAAATATTGATGGTCATGCAGCCGAGGTCAAGGCAGCAGAAGCCAAACCAAAAGCGGCTGCAAAGAAAACTGAAGCAGCAAAAGCTGAGTAAAAATTATGGACTTAGTCCAATTTTGATAGAAGTGGGTCGCGGTTTGCGGCCCACTTTTGTTTTTGAGATTGACAGTGTCAGTGGGGGTCGCTTTACTACGCCTATCGAACAAATGTTCGATTTACGGCACAACCCCCTGAATGTGCTGTTTCCCGCTCTGGTGGAGGTCCTCGACCCACCTTGATCAGAGCGGCCGGTGAACCGGCCACCCGGCAGCCCCTGCTGCCGGGTGCGGTCGAGTCGCGTTTACCGGTTGGGTCGAATCTCAGGTAACCCAACTGTTGTAGAGGCTGACATGACGAAGCGACCCGTAGCGATTGAAATTGAAGTGCAAACTGATGCTGGGATTCCAGTAGCCGTGAATCTAAGAAATCGCTGGTATTCAGTGCAACACATTTTGATGCATTGGGTTGAAGTTGGTCCATGGTGGAAAGGCACCACATTCGCAGATGCTGATGAAGTGACTTGGCGAATCTGGCGAATTGAAGCTGTTGCGGGATCAGGGGCGATAGTGGCGGATATTGCTTTGCGAGAGTCGCTTACTTCTAGCAGCGCTTTTCCGTGGAGATTAATTCGAATTTTTGACTAGAGGAGCGAAATGGAATTTGTACATTTGCACACCGCTTCTAGTTACTCAATCCGATACGGCGCCACCTCACCAGAAGATTTAGTGAATGTAGCGGTGGAACTGGGCTACTCGACTCTGGCGTTAACCGACCGAGACGGATTATTTGGTGCCATCAAATTTGTCCAGGCTGCGGCCTCAAATGGAATCAAACCAGTTTTAGGTTTAGATCTCGAATTACTCGAAACCGACTTGATAGACCAGGCGAATCCTCGCTTTGGTGGTGCAGTTCGAGACACTCTGCGGGCTCGGGTATGCGTGCTGAGTCGCGGCCGGCTTGGATTTGTGGCGCTGAATCGGCTCGCCTCAGCAGTTGCAGAATTAGGAGCGGTAAGCCGCGAAGTGGTTGCTGAAGTTATTCAGATAACTAATGCAGAGTTGTTTGTATTGCTTGGACCAGATTCAGATGTGGGCAGAGCAATCATCGGCCGCAACCAAGAACTAGCTTTAAAACTATTTCGGGATTGGCAAGCCACTGGCGCAAATGTGACTTTAGAAATAGTTTCACATCGAGCTCGTGACGTTACTAGCACTCCAGTTTCGGTAACTGGTCTAACACGACACGGAAATAGTTACTCCACCCCAATGGCAGCTCGAATTCTGCGATTTGCAATCGAACATAAATTGCCGGCCGTGCTAACAAACGCAGTTCGATATGCCACCCGTAAACAAGCAAAAGTTGTGGACGTTTTAGATGCAACCCGACGCTTGGTCACACTTTCCGGGAATTCAGTTGACCGCTCAAACGCCGAGGGGTATTTGAAGTCTGCTGCTGAAATGTGGGAACTGCTTTTTGAGACTGGGCAGTGTGCTGCAGCCGATTTGCAGGATTTGAAAAAGATTTGGGAATTAACTAATCAAATCGGGAATTACTGTGTGATTGATCCACAGTTAGATATGGGAATCGGCCAAGTTTTTGTTCCTGAGCTTGATGTGATTATGAATTCAAAATCTCAAAATCAATCATATGGTTGGGATCGACCGTTAGCTGTTTATCGAGATCCCCAAACGATTGCGAGAGAAGCTAAAAAAGCCTCAGATATTTTGCGTTCACGCACCTATGCGGCCTTAGAGAATCCGTGGTTTCGAAAAGATTTTGCAGAAGCCGATTTACATCGAAGGCTAGAAGACGAATTAGATGTAGTAGCAAAACTTGGCTTTGCTAGTTTTTTCTTAACTGTTGCTGAGGTTGTTGCAATCACAAAAAATATGGGGATTCGAGTAGCGGCGCGTGGCTCTGGTGCTGGAAGTTTGATCAATCATTTATTAGGAATTTCAGCGCTGCACCCACTGTCTCATGGCTTAGTGATGGAACGGTTTTTATCTCCGCTGCGAAGTTCATTGCCAGATATTGATATTGATGTTGAGTCGCATCGACGACTTGAAGTTTACGAGGCAGTTTTTAATCGATTTGGAGCCGATCGAGTAGCAGCTGTCTCGATGATGGACACCTATAGAGTTCGACACGCAATCCGAGATGTGGGTAAGGCTTTAGCGCTTCCAGCAGCCGAGATTGGGATTATGGCTAAAGCTTTTCCCCGAATTAGAGCTAGAGATATCAGAAAAGCTTTGACTGAGTTGCCGGAACTTGCAAACAGCGGACTTGGAAAACTTCATGAGCGTGGCGCGCTAAATCATTTCGTGGAATTAGTGGAGGGATTGGACAAACTCCCGCGAAATGTGGCGATGCATCCGTGTGGGGTCTTGTTATCAGATTCAGCATTGCTAGATCGGACTCCAGTTCAATCTAGTGGCGCCGAAATCCCGATGAGTCATTTCGATAAAGACGATGTTGAAACCATGGGATTTTTGAAACTAGACATTCTTGGAATTCGAATGCAGTCCGCGATGTCACATGCGGTTGAGCAAATCGCAATTACTGAAAACGTGGAAGTCGATTTAGATCGAATTGATTTAAAAGATGCCGATACTTTCAAACTAATCCAATCAACTCGCACTCTGGGCTGTTTTCAGATTGAGTCTCCTGGTCAGCGTGAACTAGTAGGTAAATTTGGGCCAAGTAGTTTTAATGATTTGATTATTGATATTTCACTTTTTCGGCCAGGCCCGGTTAAAAGCGACATGATTACTCCGTTTTTAAATGCTCGGCATGGCTGGAAACCAGCTAACTACTTGCATGAAAGGCTTAAGCCGATTCTGGCGGAGACTGCTGGGGTGGTGGTTTTTCATGAGCAAGTAATTCGAATTGTTGCGGAAATAACTGGTTGTTCACTAGCCGAAGCTGATGAAGTGAGGCGTCAATTAGGGAACTGGGATCAACACCCACAAGTCCGAAGTTGGTTCTATCCGGCTGGGATTAAAAACGGCTTTGATTTAGATGTGGTTGATGCGGTTTGGGCAATTCTCCGCGCGTTTGCTTCATTCGGATTTTGTAAAGCTCATGCGGGGGCTTTTGCGCTTCCAACCTATCAATCTGCTTGGCTGAAAACCAAATATCCAGCAGCT
>JBBAQJ010000108.1:0-3389 GCA_040400365.1 Polynucleobacter sp.
GGCAACGCAATAGGTCATGGTTAAAGCACTTTCACTTGTTGTATAGAAATGCGAGCTCGAAGCTCCTCTTGGCCTCCACCGGAACGGATCCCTTTGATGGGCGCAGCTGAATAATAATCCCTCCCAATTGCCAAACGAATATGCCGTTGATCCGTCAGGCAGGCATGGGTTACATCAATACTAATCCAGCGACCTTGATCTGTATCGAGACAGACATCCACCCAAGCATGACTTGCCAGGTTTGGGGATTCTTCGGCAAAAAAGTAGCCACTGACATAGCGCGCAGGAATATTGGCAAACCGACATAGGCTAAGCATGATGTGGCTATGATCTTGGCATACTCCTATTTGCATCGCAAATGATTGAGCTGCTGTCGTTGCAAAGGTTGTGACACCTGCTTGATAGCGAATGCCTTCGCGAATCGCATCGGCTAGAGCCAAAATAGAATCAATGTCACATTTTTTGGGAAGTGCTAATTCAAAATACGATTGCATTGGTTCTGATATTTGTGTCAGGGTAGTAGGCTGTAGAAGATAGTACGGGGATACCGTATGGGCATCATCCTGGTACTCATAGCATCCAAGGCTTTTAACTTCTCCTTTGGCAGTAATACTCATTGATTTATAGGGAGCGTCGAGCACTAATGTTTGGCAGACATTCCCAAAAGTGTCTTGAGTGGACTTTGCTTTCAAGGGCGACTGAATTTGCCACTTCATAATCGTTTGCCCCTTGCTATCGAGCGGACTTAGTCTTAACTCCTGGATCGAATAACGAACTGGATTGTCATATTGGTATTCAGTATGGTGCTCAATTTGTAAGTGCATAGATTTCATCTCAGGCAACAGCAAGGGGGATGAGGTACGCATTACTGAGCTCGTCACCGATGTGGTTAATTCGTTTTAAAAACTGCTTAGTGAACTCTTCAAGACCCACATGAAAGACTTCATTGATATCCGAGTAATCAAGGTCTGCTTGGAGTTTGCCAATAAGACGCTCAATCTCTTTGGAATTCTGATTCCGAATTTCACCCAGCAGCACAATTAAATCACCCACGCAATACCGCAATGAACGGGGCATTTGTTGATTAAAGATCAGTAGCTCTGCTGCCTTTTGAGGGGTAATTTGATCTGAGTAAATCTGCCGATAGATCTCAAAAGCAGATACAGAACGCAAGAGGGCAGCCCAATGATAGAAATCAAAGAATGCTGAATCCGCCTCTTCGTGGACATCTTGAATGGGTTTTAATTGGCGCAAGCTTGCTGGATCTTGGTACTTAGTTTCTAAGATACGAGCGGTGTTATCGGCGCGCTCCAGTAGGGTGCCAATTCGCATGAAGTAGTAGGCTTCATTCTTCAGCATCGTGCCATGCATGACTCCCCGCGATAGGTGGCAGCGGTATTTAACCCAGTCTAGGAGGCTGCTGGGATCCGCATAATCCTGTTTAGTGAGTAATTGCGTTAATTCAAGCCAGGTGGTGTTTTGGGTTTCCCACAACTCTGAGGTAATCCGTCCACGAATCGCCCGGGCATTCTCGCGAGCGGCGCGCAAGCAAGATACAATGCTAGATGGATTATTCGCATCCGCAATCATGAACTGCAGTATTGATTCCTGGTTCATCTGAGAATGGATAGCCAGGAACGCTGGTTCCAGTTTGGAGATGGTGAGTAATTTACGCCAGCTTTGGTCTCGGTATTCAGAGGGCTGCGGCAGTAAAGAGGTTTGATAGTTCACATCGAGCATACGCGCGGTATTCTCAGCCCGCTCGGTATAGCGAGCCATCCAATAGAGGCAATCAGCAGTTCGACTTAACATGAACTAGTCCTCCAGCACCCACGTATCTTTAGTACCACCACCTTGTGAAGAGTTCACGACCAAAGAACCCTCTTTGAGGGCAACGCGAGTTAATCCACCTGGAACCATCTTAATGGTTTTGCCAGAGAGCACAAAGGGTCGTAGATCAATATGGCGCGGAGCTATCCCAGATTCAACAAAGGTTGGGCAGGTGGATAGGGATAGAGTGGGTTGGGCAATATATTGATCAGGGTGTTGAATTAAGTTTTCCCGAAAGCGCTCAATTTCCTCTTTGGTGGATGCTGGACCTACCAGCATGCCATAGCCACCAGCGCCATGGGTCTCTTTGACCACCAGCTCATCAAGATGAGCTAGCGTGTACGCTAGATCCTCGGCCTTGCGGCACTGATAAGTGGGCACGTTGTTTAGGATTGGCTTTTCGCCTAAGTAGAACTCAATCATTTGCGGTACATAGGGATAAATGGATTTATCGTCCGCAATTCCAGTCCCAATCGCGTTGGCTAGGGTGACGTTACCCGCACGGTAAGCATTGAGTAGACCCGCTACGCCCAATGCAGAATCCGATCGAAAAGCTAAAGGATCTAAGAAGTCGTCGTCGATACGTCGATAGATCACATCGACCCGTTGAGGCCCTTGGGTAGTTCGCATGAACACTTCTTCATCTTTGACAAAAAGATCCTTACCCTCGACTAGCTCCACGCCCATTTGTTGAGCAAGGTAAGTGTGTTCAAAGTAGGCTGAGTTAAACATGCCTGGGGTAAGCACCACCACATTTGGTTTTTTCACGCCCTCGGGCTTAACGGATTTGAGGCATTCCAATAGAAGGTCAGGGTAGTGCTCAACAGGGGCAACCCGATAGCGCTGGAATAAATCGGGGAAGAGTCGCATCATCATCTTACGATCTTCGACCATATAGGACACGCCAGATGGTACGCGCAGATTATCTTCCAGGACATAAAACTCACCTGCACCCGCACGCACAATATCAATCCCTGCGATTTGGGCATAAATATTGCGTGGGACTTCCACATGGCGCATTTCGGGTCGATATTGGGCGTTATTAAAAATCTGCTCCCCTGGAATAATTCCCGCTTTAACAATTGCTTCATCGTGATACACATCATGGATAAAGTGATTGAGTGCGGTCACGCGTTGCCGCAGTCCTGCCTCAAGCGTCGACCACTCTTGGGCAGTGAATATCCGCGGCACTTGATCAAATGGAATGGTACGTTCAGTCCCTAAGTCGTCACCATAGACCGCAAAGGTGATCCCAACCCGCCGAAAGATGAGATCGGCCTCAGCCCGTTTAAGGGCCATCAGAGCATCACTTTGCTCAGTCAGCCATTGCTGAAAGATGGCATAGTGGGATCTAGCCGCACCATGCACATCAAACATTTCGTCATACGGGGTTTTCATACCCCTTACGGTATTACGCCGCAATGATGGATTGAGCCAAAATTGTCGAGCCTTGGTGCAAATATGCACCTAAATAGTGCAAATAAAGATTCAGGAAAGTTGACCGCGTACGATTCTGGCCTTTTCTCGCTCCCAGTCGCGCTCTTTACTGGCTTCGCGCT
>JBBAQJ010000109.1:0-3312 GCA_040400365.1 Polynucleobacter sp.
ATGGCGATCATCTCGCGCTCAAAAAGTATTTCCATATTGCCTTCGCCGCAGCTACCCCCAATGGTCTGGTTGTGCCAGTGATTCGTAATGCCGATCAAAAAGGGATCTTCGAGATTGCCAGAGAGACCGCAGAACTCGCAGCACTTGCGCGTGAGGGCAAGTTAAAGCCGGAGCAAATGCAAGGGGCTAGTTTCACGATTTCCTCATTGGGTGGTATTGGTGGTACATACTTTGCTCCCATTATTAATGCTCCCGAGGTAGCGATTTTGGGCGTTAGTAAAGCTGCTATGAAACCGGTTTGGGATGGCAAAGCATTTGTTCCCCGATTAATTTGCCCCTTATCACTCACAGCGGACCATCGGGTGATTGATGGTGCATTAGCCACACGGTTTAATGTTTACATTTCGCAGTTACTCGCCGACTTCCGTCGCGCTGTTTTGTAGGAGAGGGTGATGAGTCAACATGCGATCGTAGTGCCTGATATTGGCGATTACTCGGATGTACCGGTCATTGAGGTTTTAGTGAAGGTCGGTGATGCCATTGAGAAAGAACAGCCACTGATTGTTCTGGAGTCCGATAAGGCCACCATGGAGGTCCCCGCGGATCAGGCGGGTATTGTCACGAGCCTTGCGGTAAAGGTAGGCGATAAGGTGAGTAAGGGTTCGGTGATTGGCCAGCTGGAGGTATCAGGTGCGGCTTCATCAGCCACTCCAGCGATTACAAAATCAACTGCACCACCAGCACCACTAGCACGACCGGCGGCGATTGCGGTTCCAGCGGGGGCTTATCAGGGCAAGGTGCAGCATGAATGTGAGGTGCTCGTGTTAGGTGCGGGCCCCGGCGGCTATAGTGCAGCATTTCGTAGTGCAGACTTGGGTGCTAATGTGATTTTGGTCGAGCGTTATCCAACCCTTGGTGGCGTTTGTCTGAATGTAGGTTGTATTCCGTCCAAGGCACTGTTGCATACCGCAGCGGTGATGGATGAGGTGAAACACATGGCTAAGCATGGTATTGAGTTTGCACCTCCTAAAATTAATCTCGATCAATTGCGTCAACACAAAGAGGGTGTGATTGCCAAGTTAACCGGTGGTCTAGCGGGCATGGCCAAGATTCGCAAGGTCAATGTCGTGAGAGGTCTCGGACGTTTTTTGGATGCGCATCATGTTGAGGTCGATTTATGTACAGGCAGCGGACAGGATCTATCGGGTCAGAAAGAGGTGATTCGTTTTCAGAAAGCCATTATTGCGGCTGGTAGTCAACCAATCGCTTTGCCCTTTATGCCTAAGGATCCCCGCGTGGTTGATAGTACGGGTGCATTGCTATTAAAGAGTATTCCAAAGCGCATGTTGGTGATCGGTGGCGGCATCATTGGTTTGGAGATGGCTACCGTCTATAGCGCACTGGGCTCACGCATTGATATTGTGGAGATGATGGATGGCTTGATGGCTGGTGCTGATCGCGATCTCGAGCGCGTTTGGGAGAAGATGAATGCACATCGCTTTGACCACATCATGCTTAAAACTCGTGCGGTTCGCGCAGAAGCTAAGCCAGATGGCATCGAAGTTTATTTTGAGGGTGAGAAGTCACCTGGCAGCCCACAACGTTACGACCTTGTGTTGGTAGCAGTGGGGCGTACCCCCAATGGCAAGAAGATTGATGCAGGTTCTGCCGGTGTGCGGGTTGATGAGCGCGGATTTATTCCTGTCGATACGCAAATGCGAACCAATGTAGCCAATATCTTTGCGATTGGCGATATTATTGGGCAACCCATGTTGGCGCACAAGGCTGTGCATGAGGGCCATGTTGCCGCAGAAGCAGCAGCTGGTCAGAAATCCTATTTTGACGCCAAGCAAATTCCGTCGGTAGCGTATACCGATCCAGAGGTGGCGTGGGCCGGTCTTACCGAGGAGCAGTGCAAAGTACAAGGCATTGCCTATGAGAAAGGTTTATTCCCATGGGCGGCGAGCGGACGAGCGATTGCCAATGGTCGTGACGAAGGTTTTACTAAATTGCTCTTTGATGCCAACACCCACCGCATTATTGGTGGAGGCATTGTGGGAACCAATGCGGGTGACCTGATTGGCGAGGTGTGTTTAGCGATTGAGATGGGAGCCGACTCGGTCGATATTGGTAAGACCATTCATCCTCATCCAACTCTTGGGGAATCTGTGGGATTGGCGGCAGAAGCTCACCATGGATCGTGCACCGATTTACCGCCTACCAAGAAGAAGTAACGCACAAAAAAGATTTACTACTCTTGAGTCCCAAGAAAAAACCCCGCCGCAGCGGGGTTTTGACTTCATGCGTTCTGTAAATTACTCAGACGACTTCTTAGCAGCCTTCGCTGCCTTGCTGGCTGCTTTGGTCACGGTATCAGCCGCATTTTGCATATTGGCTTGGGCAACTTCCATGGCGTGCTTAATGGCTTTTTGGCTGGTCTCATAACTATTGTTTGCCGCTGCGATCGCTTGCTTCATCATTTGAACAGCAGCGTCGGAACCAGCTGGAGCGTTTTTGGTCCACTCATCAACCATGGATTGCAATTTTTTCTGATTAGCAGCGAACTCTGCTTCTGCAGTTTTGGTAAAAGCATGGGAGCTATCTTGTGCAATCTCATAGAGATCACGACCGTAGTTCATCATGCGCTCGGCCATTGGCTGAATCATTTCAGCTTGCTGGGTAATGAGTTGCTGGACGTCGCGAACCTCGAGTGCTTTCTTGGCATTACTCATGCTCTCGCTCAAGCTATTCTTGGCGATTTGCATGTTCAGCTCAACGAGTTTCTCAACACTTTTGAGGGCTTGGTTGGTAAGACCGGCAAGGGTTTCAAGATTGGCCTTTTGCGCGGCCGCAATTTGTTCAGGGGTTAAGTTCATCATCTACTCCTTCTGTTAAATAGGGGAGACTATTTATAGTCATCTTATCGTCAATTATAGAGGATGATTTGTTGCGATGCAACATCAACTATTGCTTGTGAAATTAGTATAAATAATCCAATATAATCAGTTACTTATACAAGAAACCTTAGATTCCTTGAAAGCCTATTACAGCGATCACTTTGTACTGCCACTGCCTACCGGGCATCGGTTCCCAATGGCGAAGTACAAAATGCTTCGTGATTTGGTTGTTGATCTTCCAAATACTCAATTACTTGAAGCGCCACGGGCAAGCGATACGGAACTGCTCCTCGCCCATGACGCCTCCTATCTGCAGCGGGTGATTGGTGGAACCCTGAGTGAGGGTGAACAAAAAGAGATTGGATTTCCTTGGTCAGAAAAAATGGTGGAGCGCTCCCGCCGCTCGGTGGGTGCC
>JBBAQJ010000110.1:0-3249 GCA_040400365.1 Polynucleobacter sp.
TGGCGCGCCCGGCAGGAATCGAACCTGCGACCCTTGGCTTCGGAGGCCAATACTCTATCCACTGAGCTACGGGCGCATTCAAAATAAATCAGTATGTATTGTAAGTGCCAGAAACCAGGTTGCTCTCGGTATAATTCATGGCATTCTTAATTAACCACCCTTTTTCGAGCCATTATGAGTGAAGAGCACGGTAATTTAATCAAAAACACAAAGCAACTGAGTATTGCGGTAATTGCTAGTTTTTTTATACCCCTAATCATCATTTTCTTGTTGATTGTTTATGTCAGCAGTGGAAAAAATAAAGAAAATGTAGCCTCGGAGAAAAATACGGAGGCCCTGATCAAGCCGGTTGGTAAATTGAATTTCAAGGATGCCAGCGCTCCCCGCGAAGTTCAAACGGGAGAGGCGGTTTATAAAGCAGTGTGCGCTTCTTGCCATAACTCCGGCGCGGCTGGCGCTCCAAAGTATGCGGATTCATCCGCCTGGGGCGGCAGAATCGCCAAAGGCTATGACACCCTCTATGCATCGGTTATGAAGGGCAAAGGCGCCATGCCAGCCCGTGGCGGCGCAAGTCCTGCAGATGTCAGCGATTATGAAATTGCTCGATCGGTTGTTTATCTAGCGAATTCAGCGGGTGGAAAATTTGCTGAGCCTAAGGCCCCCACTCCCGCACCGGCACCAGCGGAGTCAGCGAAGTAATCACTTGCCCTCTTTCTTTACTCCAAGGGCAAGTTCATAGGCCTCATTTTTTTGAAGGCCATACATCGATTGCAAAACTGCGGAAAGATCTTTGCTACTCAATTGCTCACTGAGCAATTGGGCTAAGCGTAATGACTCGTCGTTTTCAGTAACAATTTTGCGACTCCTCCCTTCAAGGACAAAGACAAATTCCCCTTTTAAGTGATTGGGGTTTTCCAACCAGGTTGGGATTTCGTTAGGCCTTAATGAAAAAAGACCCTCAAATTTTTTAGTTAGCTCTCGCCCAATGATGATTCGTCGATCACTATCGAGAAGCTCACTCAATTGAATTAAGGTTTTAGTTAGGCGATGGGGACTCTCGTAAAAGAGGGTTGGAATGGGGCTTTCAATCATGAAACAAAGCGCCTCTTTCAACTCATTTTTAGGGGTGGGCAAAAAGCCCAGAAACTGAAATTGCCCGCGAGCTGCTAGCAATGCTCCTCCCGTAATCGAAAGCATGGCAGTCACCGCGCTTGCGCCTGGAATGGGAATGGTTCGATAGCCGTTCATTTGAATTTCGGCGACCAAACGAGCCCCAGGATCGGAGACTCCTGGGGTACCGGCATCTGATAGATAGGCCCAGCGTTCTCCCGCCTCAAGACGGACCCTCAGTTTTTTTGCCGCCTCAAGTTCGTTGTGCTCATGAATGGCCACCATTGGTTTGGTAATTCCATAATGCTTGAGAAGTAATAGGCTATGACGCTTGTCCTCACAGGCAATGCCATCGACAAGGCTCAGGACATGCAATGCTCTTAACGTAATGTCCCCCAGATTTCCGATGGGGGTGGCAACGACATACAAACTGGCACTTGGAAAGTCTTGCTTTTGCAATGCGTCGAGTGATGGTATTTCCAGCATGAAGAACCCCTTTAGAATCAATTATCCCTGTAAATGAAGCGAAATGAAAATCACATGGAACAGGATTTGGGGATTGCAAAACAGAGCATAATATTGTGATGAAAACAAAACCAGTCGATGAGCTAAAAGCTAGGGCGCAACAGCATTTTGTCGATAGTATTGCGACAAAGCAGTTGGGGGCCCAAGCCTTACCTTTAGAAATTGCACGCGCCATTCTTTTAATCACGCAATCGATTGAAGCGGACGGAAAAATAATGGCCTGCGGCAATGGTGGATCTGCAGCAGATGCACAACATTTTGCAGCTGAACTAATGGGTCGCTTTGAACGTGAGCGTCGGGAGCTTGCTGCGCTCGCACTCACAACCGACTCGTCCATATTGACAGCCATCGGAAATGATTACAGTTATGACGACGTATTTAGCAAACAGGTGCGCGGCATCGGGCGCCAAGGCGATGTCTTGATTGCCATATCAACATCTGGGAACTCAAAGAATGTAATCAAGGCGATTGAAGCAGCCAAAAAGATTGGCATTCATATTGTTGCGATGACAGGTAATGGCGGGGGAAAAATTGCTGCTCTACTAAGCGGCAAAGATGTTCATTTATGTGTTCCAGCAACCCGTACTGCACGCATTCAAGAAACCCATTTACTTTTGTTGCACTGCCTTTGTGATGGCGTGGATCACGTTTTGTTTAGCGAGGATTGAAATGATGCGACTCGTCAAAATAGTTTGTATGGCCCTATTGGCACTGCAGCTATCTGCTTGCGGTGTTTTAGTGGTTGGCGGTGTGGTGGGTGGCGTAACAATCTTGGCTGATCGCAGAACGCCTGCGGTCCAGGCAATTGATTTAGGAATTGAGATTGAGGCTAATAGTCAGCTCTCCAAAAAGTTTGGGGATTCTGCGCACATCGTCGTTGTCTCTTTTAACCAAAAAGTTCTTCTAATCGGCGAGGCGAAAGACGAGACCATCAAAACTCAGGCAGGTAATGATGTGAAGGCGATGAAGAATGTCCGCTCCTTATTCAATGAAATTGTGATCGGGCCCAATAGCTCATTGGGTCAAAGGGCAAGCGATACCTATCTGGCCTCAACTATTAAAACCCAACTCATTTTTAGCCCCGATATTCCCTCAAATTCCATGAACATCTCGGTTGAGAGTGGCAAAGTCTATTTGATGGGGATATTGACCCAGCAAGAGGCCGACAAGGCCAAGCAAATTGTCAGTAAGGTGAGCGGTGTGAAGCAGGTGTTTGCTTTCTTTGACATTATTTCGGAAGCGGAGAAGCGGCGCCTTGAGCAAGAAGGTAAGGCAAGAACCTCGCAGCCAGACACAAATCCAGCCCTAAACTAAATGTGGATGTGTTTTGATCTCAAATAATTAGTATTTACCCTAATAACTGGAGCCCCCGCTTTCTATAAATTCAAAGAGTTGGCTAAAGAGATTTTCTAACCTATTGATTTTATTGTGGTCCAGATTTACAGGGCTAATTTTGGGGTCCGGCGGCATAAAAATATTTGTAAGAAGGTGTTGACATCTCTCTAAGGGTATGTCATAGTTATGGACTTCGCTGAATTTCCATGAATGATCTGTGGGGACAGCCTTCTTTAAAAATTAGTCAACCGATAATTGTGGGTACTGAGTAGAGGCATC
>JBBAQJ010000111.1:0-3222 GCA_040400365.1 Polynucleobacter sp.
ATCTACGCATGCAAGAGCGGACCTTAGAGGTCAAAATACCCAAGGGTATTCGAAACGGTCAACATTTGCGCCTCGCCGGGCAAGGAAGTCCAGGATTTGGGAATGGCAAAGCGGGTGATCTTTATTTAGAGATTGTGATCAAACCAAATAACCTCTTTAAGGTCGATGGTAAGGACGTCACGGTGGAGTTATGCCTTGCTCCCTGGGAAGCGGCATTAGGAGCGACTGTAAACCTACCTACCCCCACAGGCAAGGTTGAATTGAACATACCAGCCAATACTATGGCGGGCAAGAAACTCCGCCTCAAGGGCAAGGGCATTCCGAGTCAAGAGCCGGGTGATCTTTACGCAGCCATTCGTCTGGTTACCCCACCAGCTGTCTCCGATTCAGATAAAGAGGCTTATCAAGCAATGGCAAAGTCATTTGCTGCATTTAATCCACGTGCAAACGGTTAGGAGCAATCGATATGAGTACAAAACGTTCAGTGTTACTAGAGGGTGTAGTCGTTGAAGAACAACTGCATTTGACCGTTACTGAAATCTGCCAAGCATGCTCAATTACTCACACCCATATTGAAGAATGGGTCGCCGAGGGCGTGCTTCAACCACAAGGCTCGAGCCAGAGTGACTGGCGCTTTACGGGCCATTCCTTGCGCCGCGCCAAGATCGCTAGCCGGTTAGTGCGTGACCTGGAAGTGAATACCCCAGGGGTTGCTTTGGCGCTTGACCTCCTCGAGGAGATCGAAGCGCTACGCAAACAATTAAATCAATCGTAGTTACTGCAAAGCCTCTTGGGCCGCAAGAATACCACTGCCTTTGAGCTTGATGCCAAACCGGTTCATACCCATTTCGCATCCGCTGATGGCGGCAAGCAAAGACAACTCATTGCAGTCGCCCAAATGTCCGATACGGAACAGCTGACCCTTTACCTTACCCAAGCCTGTGCCAAGGGACAGGTTGTAGCGTTCAAAGATTAATTTACGTAAGGCATCGGCATCGACACCTTCTGGGGTGCGCACACCAGTCAATACTGGCGAGTAAACCGCTGGATCCTTGCACTGCACTTCCAATCCCCATGCCTCAACTGCAGCGCGGCAAGCTTTTGCAAGACGTTGATGGCGAGCGAACACATTGTCCATGCCTTCGTTCAAAATCATATC
Organism: Polynucleobacter sp.; assembly: GCA_040400365.1. Taxonomy (GTDB): domain Bacteria; phylum Pseudomonadota; class Gammaproteobacteria; order Burkholderiales; family Burkholderiaceae; genus Polynucleobacter. Next base: position 1,160 of record JBBAQJ010000111.1, read on the forward strand.
AATCGCCTCGTGCAAGCCATAGAGCAGATTGGTTGCGGGTGTTGAAGGCCAATAACCCGTCTTATTCGACTCCAGAATTTCATCCCAAGCCCAATAGGCTTTTGGCAAGGTTGCGCGCTTACTGGCTTCTAGCGCCTTCGGAGAAATCGCATTAAATCCGATACCTGGTGGGAGCATCAAGCCCTTTTGTGAGCCGCTCACGGTCACATCAACACCCCACTCGTCATGACGAAAATCTGCCGAGGCCAGACCCGAGATGGTGTCGACCATTAGAAGCGCGGGATGCTTTGCTGCATCAATCGCTTTTCGCACCGCGGCGATATTGGAAGTAACTCCCGTTGAGGTCTCGTTATGAACCACACAGACCGCCTTAATTTGATGGCCCGTATCCGCCTTTAAGCGCTCTTCGATTTTGGCAGCATCAACACCATGACGCCAACCTTCGGCACCGGGTAAGCCGATGAACTCCGTTTTAATACCTAAACGTTGAGCCAACTTATTCCAAAGGGTTGCAAAATGACCAGTCTCGTACATCAGTACGAGATCGCCAGGGGAAAGTGTATTAACGAGAGCACCTTCCCATGCACCCGTTCCCGAACTTGGATAAATGATCACTGGATGCTTGGTCTTAAAGATGGCTTGCATACCAGTCAATAATTGGAGGCCCAACTCACCAAACTCTGGACCGCGATGATCAATCGTTTGATAGCTAATTGCACGTAAGATTCTGGAAGGAACTGGACTGGGTCCTGGAATATGTAAAAAATGTCTACCCGATGGGTGTTGGTCAAGTTTCAGCATAGCGCGTCTGTCGTTGTCGTTTTAGTTGGGAATGGCTTTAAAAAAGCGAAGCTCCATTTATACCAGTTTCAGGGCTCTCTTGCCTTGACCTGTATGGGATATTGCCGATTTGGCCCATAGAGCGCAATGACCTGTCAAGCCAGGCTGACACCAACTAAACCGATTAGACTCTTGTTTATTTCATGATGTTTGATAGGGGCTTTTGATGGCTTATGTAACGGTAATTGGAACTGGGACCATGGCAACCGGCATTGCGGCCGGCTTTTTAGAAGCCAGTGTTCCCGTCTTAATTTTGGGTCGTACCCAAGAAAAGGCACAGCAATGCCTCACCAATGCGATCGCCTTATGCACACCTGACAAACGGAGCTCCGCAGGATCATCTCGCGCTGGAGAAATTGATACATGGAACGATTGGGCTGACTGCCGCTGGATTGTAGAAACGATTATTGAAGATTTGCCAACCAAACAAGTCTTATTTCGTTCATTAGACCAACGCGTCCCAGAGGCAATACCGATTGGGAGTAATAGCTCCGCTTACCCAATTAGCAAAATTGCGCAGAGTTTAAAAACGGCCCATCGTATGATGGGGGCCCATTACTTTATGCCTGCTGAATTAGTGCCCCTAGTCGAAATCGTATTGGGTGAGAAAACCGATCCAAGGATTGCAGATAGGATTTATGACTTCTATCAATCCATTGATAAGAAGCCGGTTCTTGTGAAAAGGGACATCCCCGGATTCTTAGCAAATCGAATTCAACATGCGTTAATGCGAGAGGCCCTGTATTTAATTGATCGTGGCATCGCTACGCCAGAGGATGTGGATGACGCGGTCCGTTACAGCTTTGGATTTCGGTATGCTGCTGTCGGGCCCATCACCCAGAAAGAACTATCAGGCTGGGATGTCAATTGCAATGCAGCTAAGGAGATCTATCCGGCACTTTGCAATGAGACTGCGATCCCTGTATCGATTCTAAATATGGTCAAGAGTGGTAAAACGGGAACCAAAAGTCTTGCTGGCTTTTGGTCCTGGACCCCTGAAAAAGTAAAGGCGCTTAAGGAGATTTACTCCAAGCGCCTTCAGGCTGCCTTTGCGGTTTTAAAGATCGAAAAGTAATTACTTTGCTGTAATCTTGTTCATCGCAGCTTCAAGATGGGTGATAGCGCGCTCAATATGAAGCAACTTCTCAAGACCAAATAATCCGATACGGAAGGTCCTAAACTCAGGGCCCTCGCCCACCTGCAATGGCACACCCGCTGCAGTT
>JBBAQJ010000112.1:0-3187 GCA_040400365.1 Polynucleobacter sp.
AGTCTTTATGTCTATGCAAAATAAGCAAAACGCCTATGTTTTGCCTTTTGAGGAGCTGCGTGTTGGCGATGTTGAGTCGGTAGGTGGTAAAAATTCCTCACTGGGTGAAATGATTTCACAATTGGCATCTGCAGGGGTCCGTGTTCCAACCGGTTTTGCCACTACATCGATCGCATTTCGGGATTTCTTAAAACATAATCAACTGGATCAAAAGATTTCAGAGCGGCTTGCTAAGCTCAATGTGGATGATGTTCGCGCGTTGGCAGAAGCGGGTGCGCAGATTCGTGCGTGGATCGAAGGAGCCGCTTTTCAACCTCAGTTAGAAGCCGATATTCGAGAGGCTTTTCAAAAACTCGATGCATCGAGCAAGGGATCTTTCGCAGTGCGTTCTTCGGCAACGGCTGAGGATCTTCCGGATGCCTCATTTGCAGGTCAGCAAGAAACCTTTTTGAACGTATCGGGTATAGATGATGTATTAAAAAAGATTCGTGAGGTGTTTGCTTCCCTGTATAACGATCGCGCGATTTCCTACCGTGTCCACAAAGGATTTGCCCATGCCGATGTAGCGCTTTCTGCGGGTGTGCAACGCATGGTGCGCTCAGACCTTGGAGCAGCAGGCGTGATGTTCACGCTCGATACAGAGTCTGGTTTTCCGGGAGTAGTCTTTATTACTTCAAGCTATGGCTTGGGTGAGACTGTGGTGCAGGGCGCAGTCAATCCCGATGAGTTTTATGTTTTCAAAGAAACCCTAGCCAAAGGCAAAAAAGCCATCATTCGGAAGTCATTGGGATCGAAATTAATTCAGATGCAATTTGCTCCTCAGGGTTCCACAGAGCGTGTGCAAACCGTTGAGGTAAGCCCTGAAGAGCGCAATCGTTTCTCAATTAGTGATGAAGATGTTACTGAGCTTGCGAAGTATGCAGTCATTATTGAGAAGCACTATGGTCGACCCATGGATATTGAATGGGGCAAAGATGGTGTGGATGGCAAGATCTACATCCTTCAAGCACGTCCAGAGACCGTGAAGAGCCAAGCGGCAGATCAAGTGGAATTGCGCTATCGCTTAAAGGGAAATTCAAAAGTCATTACTACGGGCCGAGCCATTGGTCAAAAAATTGGTGGTGGCCCGGTACGCGTGATTCGAGATGCGAGCGAAATGGATCGGGTTCAGCCTGGCGATGTGTTGGTAGCCGACATGACCGACCCAAATTGGGAGCCCGTGATGAAGCGTGCCTCGGCGATTGTTACCAACCGGGGTGGAAGAACCTGCCATGCGGCCATCATTGCGCGTGAACTTGGTGTTCCTGCGGTTGTGGGTTGCAGTAATGCAACCGATGTCTTACAAGATGGTGCGGTAGTTACCGTTTCGTGCGCCGAGGGGGATGAAGGGCGTATTTATGATGGCCTGATTGAAACCGAGGTTACTGAGGTGAAGCGCGGTGTTCTGCCAGAGATACCAGTCAAGATCACCATGAACATCGGTAACCCTCAGTTGGCGTTTGATTTCTGCCAACTGCCAAATGCAGGTGTTGGCTTAGCTCGCTTGGAATTCATTATCAATAACTACATTGGCGTGCATCCACGCGCTGTGTTGGAGTACCCCAATATTGATGCTGATCTAAAGCGGGCAGTGGAGAGTGTGGCGCGCGGCTATTCAAGTCCTCGAGCGTTCTATGAGGATAAATTGGTCGAAGGCGTTGCAACGATTGCAGCGGCTTTTTATCCCAAGCCAGTAATTGTGCGCCTGTCAGACTTTAAGTCCAATGAGTATAAGAAGTTGATTGGTGGATCGCGCTACGAGCCAGATGAAGAAAATCCCATGCTCGGTTTTCGGGGAGCATCGCGGTATGTGTCAGAGGATTTTGGGGAAGCTTTTGCTCTCGAATGCGCTGCGATGAAGCGGGTGCGTGAGGAAATGGGCCTAGATAATGTGGAGATCATGGTGCCGTTTGTACGTACGATTGCCCAGGCAAAGCGTGTGATTGACATGATGGCCAAGTTTGGTCTGCAACGTGGAGTGAATGGCCTGAAATTAATCATGATGTGCGAGATTCCATCAAATGCCATTCTGGCCGATCAATTCCTGGAGTACTTTGATGGTTTCTCAATCGGTTCAAATGATATGACCCAGTTAACCCTCGGACTTGATCGTGACTCTGGCATGGAGCTCTTAGCAATTGATTTCGATGAGCGCGATCCTGCCGTGGAGTTCATGATTGAGCGATCGATTGATGCCTGCGTCAAGCAAGGGAAGTACGTTGGTATTTGTGGACAGGGCCCATCTGACCACCCAGACTTTGCCAAGTGGCTAGTAAGAAAGGGTATTACCTCGATCTCACTCAACCCAGATAGCGTCGTACAAACTTGGGAGTTTTTGGCCAAGAACGGATCGTAGGTCCCTATCCAACAAGACCAATAAGGCGGGCAAGACCCGTCTTATTTGCTTCTTGGTCGTTTTGCGCGGCTTGAAGATTTATCTTTAGGTTTGTGGACTGGGACGCTGCCCAGCTTCTTTGAGGGGGATTGAATAGAAATACTTTTCTTGGAGCCATTCCAACTGGGCTCTGGAATACTGAGCGCCACCTCTTTGAGTTTCTCCCCCCAAATTCGGTGCATCATCTCAAAGTAGGGATTATCTTCATCAATCGTGATTAACTTATCTAGATTGAAAGAGTCTTTTTCATAAACTAAAAGATCGAGTGGTAAGCCAACTGAAATATTGCTTTTAATGGTCGAGTCCATCGAGATCAGGACGCATTTAGTTGCTAAATTAAGTGGGGTGTTAAAACGAATTACTCGATCGAGAATGGGCTTGCCGTATTTGGATTCACCAATTTGAAAGTAGGGAGTTTCCGGTGTGGTTTCAATGAAGTTGCCGGCAGCATAAATATTAAATAAACGGGGTTTCTCACCCTTGATTTGTCCACCAAAAATTAAGTTGCAGTTGAACTCAATCCCTGACTTTTGCAGATCCTCAAAATCGCGTTCCCGTACTTTTTTGACAGCCGAACCAACCACCGTCGCTGCCTCGTGACAGCTTTTGGCATTCCAAAGATTAACGCCATTAAACATTTCGCCCTGGAGGAGGATCTCTTTGACTGCTTGGGTAATGGCTAAGTTGCCTGAGCTCATGAGAACAAAAAAGCGCTCGCGGTCTTGATGAAAGAGGGCCATCTTACGAAAGGTA
>JBBAQJ010000113.1:0-3073 GCA_040400365.1 Polynucleobacter sp.
AGCCCGCGCAACTTCATTTATTAACCCTCAATCCTGATGAAGCGATTTCACAGCTACGTAAAGGGGAGATTGATGTTGCCATGATTGTTCTGGCGGGCGAAGCACCTCTATTGAAAGATTTCTATCAATTGCCAGGTATTCGCTTAATGAACTTTGACCAAGCAGAGGCCTATACCCGAGTTTTGCCGTTTCTCAAGCGGGTTGATATCCCCAGGGGCATTGTGAGCATTGCTCATGATTTACCAAAAGAAGATATTCATGTGATTGCGCCTACGGCAACGTTAGTGGCGCATTCGAATATTAATCCAGCTACAGTGAGTCTTCTGCTGGGAACGTCCTATGACATATTGCGTAATTACTCACGATTGCAAAAACCTGGTGAGTTTCCTTCCAGCAAAGGCTTAGATTTTCCAATCGATTTAGATGCAGAGATTTTTTTAAAAGATGGCCCTTCGTTTTTCTATCGGCATCTACCATTTTGGGGCGCGGTGTGGTTAGAGCGTGTGATTAAGATCTTAATTCCTTTGCTTATCATTTTGTTTCCCATTTTTGCCTATCTACCTGCGATTTTGAACCTAAGCTTGAGGATTCGACTGGGTCGACTCTATAGAGTCTTAAAGAATATTGAAAAGCGCTTTGCATCTTCAAGAAATACTGATCATTTATTGACTGAGTTGAATGACCTTGAGAAACGCATTGAGCGACTCAATGTATCCTTGATTCAGTCAAAAGAACTCTATGATCTACGGTCGCATATTGCTTTAGTACGTGATCAGTTAAAACAGGCAAAATAAGAGTTCAATGTTAGCGCCCCCATTTACCCCCTTTGATCAACTGCAGCATTCCTTGCAAGAGCGGGGCTATGCGGTGATATCCCCCGATAGCCTGAGCCAATTGGTGAAGGCTCCCCTCAAGGATTTAGACATCTTGAAGACCTATTGGAATACTCTACCGCGTGATCCATATTTGAAGGATGGCGGGCGTTATCGCTTTCGTCGCCATGCCAGCTATCTGATTCATCAAGGGGCTCTTGAATTAGCTCCCCATCGTGCCCATTGGCAATCGGTTGATTACAACGCCCTGCACGGTGGGATCGAACGCTGGTTCGAACCTCTAGAGCCTGCATTACAGAGTAATTCGAGTTGGCAGCAATTAATGCTAGGGATTTCGCAATTATTTCCTGCATCTCCAAGATGGTATGTTGAGGCCCATCCGTTTCGGATTGACACCAGCGATGGCATTGGACGCCCCACGCCTGAGGGAGCGCATCGCGACGGTGTCGACTATGTTGTTGTCATCTTGGTGGATCGAGTGGGTGTTAAAGGCGGCGAGACCCGTATTTTTGAGGCTCAAGGTTCGATTGGGTTGCGTTTTACCTTGCAGGATTCTTGGACAGCATTGGTTTTGAATGATGCGAAGATGATTCATGAGACCACCCCGATTCAGCCGATTGGGGCGCATGGTTATCGAGATACCTTGGTAATTACCTTTCGGCGTAACGGTTTTCAAGAGCCGCCACATCGGCAAAATCAGTAATTAAATCATTATGAGCATGATGAGGGGGAATACACCATGGATGTTGGTAGCCCAGGTTGGTGCTCTACTAGGTTTTGCTGCGTATGCCGTGACCTTGACCACTTTGCAAGGCGAGTGGGACCTCTCTAATTTTGAATCCGGCCTAATTGCCAGTGCATTCTTCGTAGGGTATATCGCGGTGGTGCCATTTGCGACAGCATTGACAGACCAAATGGACGCACGACGAATTTACATCGTTGGCAGCTTGATGGCGATTGCGGGTCAATTGGGAATGGGCTTTATCGCCAGTGGCTTTATCAGCGCCTGCGCTTGCATGATAGTAAGTGGTGCCGGGTTGGCAGCCACCTATATGCCAGGCCTCAAAATCCTATCCGATCGGGTCATCCAAGGGGAAATTACCCGTCATATTGCGTTTTATACGGCATTCTTTGGGGTTGGCACGGGCCTCTCATACGTCATCTCGGGTTGGATCCTCGATTTAGGCGACTGGCATAGTGTCTACCGTTGGGTCGCCCTGGGCCCAGCATGCTCCCTCCTGATCGTATTGGCGCTGATTCAGCCGACACGCCATTCTCATTGGCCCGAAAAAATTACCATCGATTGGCGCAATATTTTTCCGATTCAGAAGTGGCAACAAGTTTTGCAAAATCGGAATGCCTCAGGATACATCCTCGGATACACCGTTCATTCGCTTGAACTCTTTGCTTCGCGCAGTTGGTTGGTGGCTTTTTTTATTCTGAGCACCCAGCTCTCGGGTGAGCAATTTATTCTGGCGGCTACGACGCTAGCCGGAGTGATTAATTTCTTTGGGGTGCCCGCCTCGATTTTGGGTAATGAGCTCGCCCTGAGGGTGGGTCGTCAACAATGGGTGTGTATCGTAATGATCACCAGTGCTATTTTTGGGGTTGCTCTCGCTTACTCCATGGGGCATGCCAGTTGGATTATTTTGGCACTGGCGATTGGCCATGCCATTTTCATCATGGCGGATTCTGCGACGCTGACCGCAGGGCTGGTGACGAGTGCTGATGAAAAGCTCAAGGGGGCAGCAATGGGCTTGCACTCGCTCATGGGTTTTGGAGGTGGATTATTAGGCCCAGCCATCTTTGGCTTTGTGCTTGATCTCACTGGATCCCAGTCTGATCGGGTTTCTTGGATCTGGGCCTATGCCTCGATCGTGGTTTGGGGAGTCTTATTTGTGATTTATGAGCGTCGCAAGGGCTGGGTTCGCTAAGACATCAAAAAGGTATTTCTGGCTTTTTGAAGTCCACTGGCGAGGTCATGGCAGAAATACTCCGAACTCATCTTGTCATAGAGGCCGGAGCGCAGGGCAATATCATGGGTTTGATGATTTAAGCCACAGATATAGACCGATACACCCTGGGTTTGGCAATGGTGCATGAACTCCATCAAACTATCCATCCCAGTCGCATCCATGTAAATTACATTCTTAAAATCCAATACCACCGCACATTGCGGCAGCCGCTGCTCGATTTTCTCAAGCAGCTGAATAGCTCCAAAAAAGAGGGCGCCATAAATG
>JBBAQJ010000114.1:0-3057 GCA_040400365.1 Polynucleobacter sp.
AAGAGAAGCTGGGCAATATGACGTTGTGACATGCATGGAAATGCTTGAGCACGTCCCAGACCCAATGAGCATCATTCAAGCTTGCTCAACTTTGGTTAAACCAGGTGGGCACGTTTTCTTCAGCACATTGAATCGAAACCCCAAATCTTATTTATTCGCCATCATTGGCGCTGAGTATGTGCTTCGTCTACTGCCCAAAGGTACTCATGATTACAAGAAATTCATCAAGCCTTCTGAGCTCAGTCAGTTTGTGCGTCAAGCCAAGCTAGAAATGACTGAACTGATGGGCATGACTTACAACCCATTCACGGAAGTTTATTCACTAGGTCGCGACACCGATGTGAATTACATGATCGCAACGTCAAAAAGTATTTAATGTCGAACACAGAGTCTCCATCAAATCCAATAAAGAAGCCTCCCTATGAAGGCGTCTTTTTTGACCTAGATGGGACATTGGCTGATACGGCGCCCGACTTGGTGGCTGCAGCCAATCTTCTGCGCATCAAAAGAAATTTAGCTCCCCTGCCGTATGAAGTTCTTCGACCACGCGCTTCTGCAGGAGCTCGAGGTTTAATTTTTGGCACCTTCGGATACGACAAAGATCATCCAGAATTTGAAGAACTACGTCTGGAGTTTTTGGCCAACTACGAAAAAGATATTTGCGTAAATACCAAACTGTTTGATGGAGTTTCAGAGATACTAGACGAGCTTGAGTCTCACTCCATTACTTGGGGCATTGTGACCAACAAGTCAGAGCGTTTGACTCATCCACTATTGAATCTGATGAATTTAGCAAGTCGTAGTCAAGCCATCATTGGTGGTGACACAACACCATTTGCAAAACCCCACCCTGCCCCAATCCTGAAAGCAGCTGAAATTTGTTCGGTAAATCCACTGAATTGCATCTATGTCGGCGATGACCTTAGAGACATTGAAGCAGGGAAAGCTGCCGGCATGAAAACAGTAGCTGCGGCATACGGTTACTGTGGCTGCGATGAGCATTTCAGTGAATGGGGTGCCGATCACATCATTCATCACCCATCAGAGTTAAGCGCCATATTAATGGCCAGTTAATTGAGCATGAACTCATCTCAATCAACTTCTGATCAATCACTCAATCATCAACCTATTTCCGTTCCAAGCAAAAGCGAAGCATTTTGGTTTTGGCTCAAACTGGGCTTCATCAGCTTTGGCGGACCTGCGGGTCAAATTTCTACCATGCATCAAGAATTGGTTGAAAGAAAGAAATGGATCTCTGAAGAAAATTTTCTCCATGCACTCAACTATTGCATGCTGTTACCTGGTCCTGAAGCTCAGCAATTAGCCACTTATTTGGGTTGGCTCATGCACAGAACTTGGGGCGGCATCATTGCTGGTGTTTTATTCATTTTTCCTTCTTTGCTTTTATTTATTGGCCTTTCTTGGGCTTATCTGATTTTTGGCGAACAGCTATGGCTCATTACGCTCTTTGATACTGTCAAACCAGCCGTGATCGCAATCATCTTTTTTGCTGCCTACAAGATGGGTAAGAAAACACTCACTACTTTTTCATTAACAACTGTTTGCTTGATTACTTTTATAGCTTTACTAACATTCAACCTTCCTTTTCCACTGGTGATATTGGGGGCAGCAATCGCTGGATTGATTTACTGCAAAGTAAAACCGAGTAAAGCGACTGAAGTTGAAGCAGCAAATCCTAGCAAGTTAAGCCCTTCACACTTTTTTAAAATTGGTTTGTCGGGAGCACTGCTCTGGTTAATACCTTTTGTACTTTTAATCAGCATATTTGGCTGGGGGAATACCTACAGTCAAATGTCCTGGTTTTTCACCAAAGCAGCCTTTTTAACCTTTGGCGGGGCTTATGCAGTATTGCCCTATGTCTACCAAGCAAGCGTTGAACATTTTCAATGGCTCACATCAACACAAATTTTAGATGGCTTGGCCTTGGGCGAAGTCACACCTGGTCCATTGATCATGATTGTGGCATTCGTAGGGTTCTTAGGATCCTTCAAACAAGAACTGCTTGGCATTGAAAATCTATTTTGGGCTGGAGCGCTTGGAGCAATTGTGGCGACGTGGTTCACTTTTTTGCCTTCATTCATGTTCATTCTGCTTGGAGCCCCTCTTGTAGAGATGAGTAAGCAATACAACCGACTCAATCAAATCTTGAAATTCATCTCGGCAGCAGTTGTAGGCATGATTCTTCATTTAGGTAGCTTTTTCATGATTCATGTGTATTGGCCCAAAGGCTTTACACAACAACCTGAATTACTCTCAATTGGTATCACACTGGCATCGCTTTACCTCTTGTTCATCAAGCGCTGGTCGATCATACAAATCATCGGTCTTTGCCTTTTATTTGCAAGCATCAGACTATTTGTTTTGTAAATAAATCAATTATTTAAGAATGTTGGCCAATACCATGGGAAAATTGAGCCCATTCAATTGTCTTATGTGCTTTGTTACCCCATGAAATCCTCCATCACCGCCGACATCCTTGAGCGCTCCAGCTTCGATGAAATCATCGATGTGCGTACGCCTGCGGAATATGCAGAGGATCACATTCCCGGCGCCATCAATTGCCCAGTGTTATCCAATGAAGAGCGAGTCATCGTTGGAACCATGTACAAACAAGTATCACCTTTTGAAGCAAAGAAAGTTGGTGCGGCCTTGATTGCAAAAAGAATCGCTTCTTATATTGAAACCGAATTCAAAGATAAACCCAAAAACTGGAATCCTTTGATTTACTGTTGGCGTGGCGGCAAACGCAGTGGCTCAATGACACATATCCTCCGACAAATTGGCTGGAATGCGCAAATATTGGATGGCGGGTACAAGTCTTACCGCAAAGAAGTGGTCAATAAACTGAGCGCTGTACCTCAGCAATTCAGTTATATGGTGATCACCGGTCAAACCGGCAGCGCTAAGAGCCGCGTTCTAGAAAAAATCAATGAATTGGGTGCGCAAGTTTTGGATTTGGAGCAACTGGCGATTCACAAAGGCTCTGTTCTTGGCAATATTCCGAATATTCCACAACCCAGTCAAAAAATGTTTGAG